>DASPIV010000082.1:0-6212 GCA_035628955.1 Bordetella sp. | reverse complement strand
ACAGGTAATCGATCAGGTCGGCCCCCAGGTCGACGCCGGCATGCACGACCTCGACCCGCGGCCACCCGGCCGCCTGCAGGGCCTGGAGCGTAAATGCGCTGGCGCGCCCATGCAGGGTGTCATTGCGCGAGAAAAAACGGGCCTGCGTACCGCGCATGACCCCTGCCCTGCCACGATTGGGCGAGGCGAAGGCGTTGATGCCGGCGCAGGCTACTTTTTGTATTTCGCGCGCGTAATGGATGTCTTCGTTCATGACGACCAGCGGGCCGCGTCCGACGGCGGCGGCACAGCCGGCCAGTGCCACGGCATGATACAGATTGGCCGGCCCGTCGGCACCCGGCGCGGTGGCTGGGCGCATTGCACCGACCAGGACCAGGGGCTTGTCATGGCGGATGACCAGGCTGAGGAAATAGGCGGTTTCTTCAAGCGTGTCGGTGCCATGGGTGACCACGATACCGTCGATCGACGGATCGGCGCACAGGGTGTCGATGCGCTGCGCCAGCCTGGCCCACACCGCATGGGTCATGTTCTGGCTGCCCACGCTGGCCACCTGTTCGGCCTGTATGCGGGCGAGTTCGCCCAACCCGGGCACGGCGGCCAGCAATTGGCCGACATCCAGCGCGCCGGCGCGGTAGGCGTGCGAAGCGGCGTCGGCCTGGGCGCCGGCGATAGTACCGCCGGTCGCCAGCACGGCGATCGCCGGCAGGCGCGCTTCAGGCATCCAGAACCCCGGACAGCCCCTGGCGCTCGAGCAGCGAATTGAGGTGTTCCCAACCGTGGAAGTCGATGACGATCTGGCCTTTGTCGCGGGCGCTGACTTTCAGGGCCACACGCGTGCCGAGCTGATCGGACAGGGCTTCTTCAAGGCGCGCCACATCGCGCGAGGCGCCGTTGCCTTTCTTGCGCGGCGCCGCGACGGATTCCTTGGCGGTCTTGGTGACCAGCTTTTCGGCTTCGCGAACCGACAGGCGCTTGGCGATGATCTGGTTGGCCAGCTGGATCTGCATGGCTGCTTCGACAGCCAGCAGCGCACGCGCATGGCCCATGTCGATATCGCCAGCCAGCAGCATGGTCTGCACCGGTGCGGTCAGATTCATCAGGCGCAGCAGATTGCTGGTGGCCGATCGCGAGCGGCCGATGGCCTGGGCGGCCTGCTCGTGGGTCAGGCCGAATTCGTCGAGCAGGCGGCGTACGCCTTGCGCCTCTTCCAGGGGGTTGAGGTCTTCGCGCTGGATGTTTTCGATCAGCGCCATGACGGCGGCGTTTTCATCGGCGACTTCGCGCACCAGCACCGGCACTTCTTTGAGGCCCGCCAATTGCGCGGCGCGGAAACGACGTTCCCCGGCAATGATCTCGTAGTGGCCCGGAGCGTCGCTGAGCGCACGCACCAGGATGGGCTGCATGATGCCCTGGGTGCGAATGGACTCGGCCAGTTCGTTCAAGGCGCCCTCGTCCATGCGAGTGCGCGGCTGGTACTTGCCGGCACGCATCTTGATGACAGGCAGCGTCGAGGGCGGGCCCTCGGCCTTGGCCGAGACTTTGCCGATAGTGTCGATGGCGGGCCCGTCTGCACCGAGCAGGGCGTCCAGCCCGCGGCCCAGACCCTTGGGTTTCTTGGTAGCCATGTCGAATGATCCTTTCTACAACTTTAGATTCTTGCTACGGCCGTCGCGCGGGCCGCGTGCGCGGACGCAGACCATGGCAACGCACCCGTCAGGCGCAAACTGGAACAATACGCCCAGCCGGCAATGCGGTGAACGTGCGGATAACCCCAGCATGCCGGTCAGGGCGGCCATGGCGCGGCGTCAGTCCATGGTTTCGACGCGCTTGACCATCTCGGCGCCGAATGAAATATAGGCCTGGGCCCCCCGCGAGGCCTTGTCGTACACCACGCCGGGCAAGCCGTAGCTGGGTGCCTCGGCCAGGCGGACGTTGCGGGGAATGATGGTAGAGAACACCTTGTCGCCGAAATGCGATTCGAGCTGGGCGGACACTTGCTGCTGCAGCGTCATGCGCGGGTCGAACATGACGCGCAGCAGGCCTATCAACCGCAGTTCGTCGTTGATGTTGCGGTGCACCCGCTTGATGGTGTTGACCAGGTCGGACAAGCCTTCGAGCGCGAAGTACTCGCATTGCATGGGAATGATGACGCCATGCGCCGCCGCCAGGCCGTTGAGGGTAAGCAGCGAAAGCGTGGGCGGACAATCGATCAGGACGAAATCGTATTGGTCCACGACAGCGTCGATGGCTGTTTTCAACTGGCGTTCGCGCTCGTCCATGTTGACCAGGTCGATCTCGGCGCCCGAGAGTTCGCGATTGGCAGGCAGTACGTCGTAGCCACCTGATTCCGACCGTACCCGTGCCTGCTCGATAGAGGCGTCCCCTATCAGTACCTGGTACAGGTTGGATTGCAGCGTGCTCTTGTCGATGCCGCTGCCCATGGTGGCGTTGCCCTGCGGATCGAGATCTACCAGCAGGACCCGCTTGCCGTACGTGGCCAGGCCCGCGGCCAGATTGATGGCGGTGGTGGTCTTGCCGACACCCCCTTTCTGGTTCGCAATGCAGAATACGCGGGCGGTACGCGGGCTGGGCGATGTGGTGTTCATAGAGTTCCTTGACTGCGACGCATCCAGATCAGGCAGCGTTGTGCATCCAGTGTTGGCACCTGCAGTGCCTGAATATTTTCTACGTGCCATTCGCCCTGCTGATGCAGGGCTTGAATCTCGTCTTCCGGGACCTTCCCTTTCATGGCGACGAGCGTACCATCGTTGCGAACGTGGCGACCCGCCAGCGACGCAAAATCATTGAGCGAGGCAAATGCACGGGAGATGACGACATCGCACCCGGCTGGCGGCAGGTCTTCTACCCGCGCATGCAGGGCGCGCAAGTTGGGCAGCGACAGCACCCCTGACATCTGGCGCACAAAGGCCATTTTCTTTTCCACCGCGTCCACACAAGTTACCTGCCAGGTGGGGCGCATGACGGCCAGCACGACGCCGGGCAGGCCGCCTCCTGAACCGATGTCATATACGGTGGCAGGCGCGTCCGAAGCAATGACGCGGCTCAAGGGATTGACGACACTCAGGCTGTCGACCAAGTGCTGCGCCAGCATCTGCCGGGGGTCGCGGATGGCCGTGAGGTTATAGGTACGGTTCCAACGCTGCATCTGTGCCAGATAGGCCAGCAGCTTGCCGGCCTGCGCCGCATCCACCTGCAGGGCCATGGCGTCGCAAGCTTGCCGCAGACGCACTGCTAGGTCGGCGCCGGGCTCCGGGCGCTCGGGTGTGCCTTCGTGCTCTGTACTCCGGTATTCGCCCTTGGGGCGGCCCGGCGGGCTCTGCGGTGTGCCTGCGTGCTTCGCACTCCGGTATTCGCCCTTGGGGCGGCCCGGCGGGCTCATGCGACTTGCTTGCGCGAGCTGTAGTGCAGGCGCTTGAGGTGGATGAGCAAGAGCGATATGGCTGCGGGTGTTACGCCGGAGATGCGGGCGGCTTGCCCGATGGTTTCGGGACGATGCATTTTGAGTTTCTGACGCACTTCGAACGACAGGCTGCTGACCCCGTCGTAATCGATATCGGTGGGAATGCGCTGCTGTTCGTGCGCCAGGTGTTTATGCACTTCATCTTGCTGGCGGGCGATGTAGCCGGCGTATTTCACTTGTATTTCGACCTGCTCGGCCAGAATGCCGTCGGCAAGCACTCCGGGGCCGGCGAGCAGGCCACCGTCGCCATTGCGCGCTTGCATAAGCGCGGCATAGGAAACAGCCGGACGCTTCAGTAAATCCGATAGTGAGTACTCACGTTCTATTGCTTTGCCCAGCAAGGGCTCAGCCCCTACGGCGGGAAAGCTGCGCGGGTTTACCCAGGTGGACTTCAAGCGCTCGACTTCAGCGGCCACGGCATCGCGTTTGCGGCTGAAAGCATCCCAACGCACATCGTCAACCAAACCCAGCTTGCGCCCTATTTCTGTCAACCGCAGATCGGCATTGTCCTCGCGCAGGCTTAACCGATATTCCGCGCGGGAAGTGAACATCCGATAAGGCTCGGTTACTCCGCGCGTAACCAAATCATCGACCAGCACACCCAGGTATGCCTCGCCGCGCCGCGGCGTCCAGGTGTCGCGATCCAAGGCCTGAAGCGCCGCATTGGCGCCCGCCAATAGCCCTTGCGCCGCGGCTTCTTCGTAGCCGGTGGTACCGTTGATCTGGCCCGCAAAGTACAGCCCGGAGATGGCTTTGGTTTCCAGCGTGCTTTTCAACGCGCGCGGATCGAAGTAGTCATATTCAATGGCGTAGCCCGGCCGCAGAATATGCGCGTTCTGGAGCCCGGGCAGGGACCGGATGAGTTCCCACTGGACATCGAAAGGCAAGCTGGTGGAAACACCATTGGGATAGACCTCATGGGTATCCAGGCCCTCGGGTTCCAGAAACACCTGATGGGATGCCTTGTCGGCAAAGCGATGGATCTTGTCTTCGATTGATGGGCAATAGCGCGGGCCCACGCCTTCGATGACTCCGCTATACATGGGAGAACGGTCCAACCCCGCGCGAATGATGTCGTGGGTATGGGCGTTGGTGTGCGTGATCCAGCAGGGTAGCTGGCGCGGGTGCATCTCGGCATTGCCCAAGAAAGAGAAAACCGGCGTGGGGTTCATATCGCCCGGCTGTTCTTCGAGCACGCTGTAATCGATGGTACGGCCATCGAGGCGTGGCGGCGTACCGGTCTTCAAGCGCCCTTGCGGCAACTGCAGTTCTTTCAGGCGTTGGCCCAGGGAGACTGCAGGGGGGTCGCCGGCGCGCCCGCCAGAGTAGTTTTGCAGGCCCACGTGGATCAGGCCGTTCAGAAACGTGCCTGCCGTAAGCACCACTGAACGAGCTCGAAACTTCAGACCGATCTGGGTCACCGCTCCTACAACTCGATCTCCCTCGACTATCAAGTCATCCACGGCCTGCTGGAATAGCCAGAGATTTTGCTGGTTTTCCAGCCGTCCCCGGATAGCCTTGCGATACAACACACGATCGGCCTGGGCGCGCGTCGCACGTACGGCAGGGCCCTTGGATCCATTCAAGATGCGGAATTGAATGCCAGCTTCGTCCGTGGCGATTGCCATGGCCCCACCCAGCGCATCGACTTCTTTGACCAGGTGCCCCTTGCCTATACCGCCGATAGACGGATTGCACGACATCTGCCCGAGAGTCTCGATGTTGTGGGTAAGCAGCAGGGTTTTGGCGCCGATGCGGGCTGCGGCTAACGCGGCTTCGGTGCCAGCGTGGCCGCCACCAACGACAATCACGTCAAATTCGCGGGGGTAATCCATGATCAAAACGGAAAAGAAAAGAACAGTGGGCTCCATTATAGAGGCCGTCTTGGCAATGTTTCACGTGAAACGTACTGTCTATTTGCAACTACAGAAATCAGCCCAACTGGCCCTATGTTTCACGTGAAACACTACCGCACGAAGCGCTCGGACCTAGAGTTGGTTTCACGTGGAACAATTGCGGCGAAGGAAGCGAGGCCTCTTCGCATTGGCGCTGGATGATTCGGGTGCCTGTGCAGACAACGTTATCCAGAATGGACCCACAGAATGCCCACAGCCGAATTGACGTATCAAACAAAGAGATGCCCTGGGGATATCTTTGTGAACAACTTCCGTGGGCATCTTGCGGCGCAATAAAAATACGGCCCCGATGCACAGGCGAGTGCTATCAATTTCCTGGCGGCGATACCAGAGATTTATATATAACCCTTGGAAAATGCAGCTGATTTTGCGAGCACTGGCTATCTAAGCCGCTACCGATATAGCCTGCCAGGCTGCCGCCTATAAGGCTGCCCAGCCGGATAGCATGGCTGTGCAAAACTTGCGAAGGACTGGCTGGCAGTGGGGCGGCCTGCCACCGCTAATCCACGGTCATTGGATCTATCCACAGAGTTATTCCCACAGTTACCCACAGGCATGACGTCATGCGCAATAGAGGAACCGACTGCGGCAGAGGCCCAGCACCGTACCCCGGAAATGACAACGCCCCGGAGCCTTGTGGCCTCGGGACGTTGCAGCCAGGATAGCCCTGGCTTGCGGGAAAGCGGGATTTCCCGACTTAAAGCGGACGAATATCGGCCGCCTGAGGCCCTTTCGGACCATCTTTGACTTCGAACTCCACTTCCTGGCCTTCATTCAGGCTGCGGTAGCCGCGTCCCTGAATAGCCGAGAAATGC
>DASPIV010000081.1:0-2456 GCA_035628955.1 Bordetella sp. | reverse complement strand
CCCGGCATCGAGCGCCTGCTGGTGGCTGGCATACGCCTCGGCCTTCAGCACCAGTTGCTGGGCGTCGTAGATGTCCTGCACGCGCGGAATTTCTACCGGCACGACGCGGGCGCCAGCCTGCTCGAAGACCGTCCGCGCGCGTTCCAGCGCCTGGCGTACCGGCGCGTCCAGATAGTCGCCATAGAAACCCGTTGCCATGCCGATGGTGAGCCCGCGTATGGGCTGGCCAATCAGGCGCGCGTAGCTTTCCTGCCGCACGCCGGCCAGCACATCGAGCAACAGCGCGTTGTCGCGCACGGTGCTGGACAGGGGACCCACGTGATCCAGGGTGCGACTCAACTCGAACGCGCCGGCGCGCGGCAGCAAATCGTAGGTGGGCTTCATGCCCACCACGCCGCACAGTGCGGCCGGCAGGCGGATCGACGCGCTGGTATCGGTGCCCAGCGCACCCGCGCACAGGCCGCCGCCCAGCGATGCAGCCGAACCGCTGCTCGACCCGCCCGTCATGTGGGCCGGATTGTGCGGGTTGCGCGCCGCGCCAAAGAACGACCGGTCGCCCGTGGGGCCATAGGCGAATTCGTGCGTATTGGCCTTGCCAATCACAATGGCGCCCTGTTCGCGCAGGCGCTGCACCACCACCGCATCGCGGGCGGCCAGGTTGTGAGCGTACTGCTCGGAGCCCATGGTCGTGCGCATGCCCGCGACATCGATCAGGTCCTTGATGGCAATGGGAATGCCGCACAGCACGCCGGGGGCCGCGCCCGGATCCGCATAAGCCTGGTCGGCGGCCGCGGCTTCGCGCCGCACGGCGTCGGCATCGATACTGATGAAGCTGTTCAGCGGGGAAGCGGCAATCTGGTCCAGCAGCGATTGCAGTGTTGCAGAGGGGGTAGCCTGGCGCGTCCGGTAGGCCAACGCAAGTGCAGCAATGTTCAGCATATGAGTGGAAACAAGAGGAAGATGGGCGCCGCTCGGGCGCGCCGCCCGCACGGCATGGCCACGCGGGCGGCAGCCAGTTACTGCAAAGGTACGATCTTGCCGCCGCTGAAACGGGCCAGCTTGATCGCGCCGTCGTTCTGGTTCTTCTGGTCGAAGTGCACGGGGCCCAGCAGGGTGTCGAAGCCCTGCAGTTGCCCCAGCCCGGACTGGATCTGCTCGGCGCCCGAACCACCGCCCTTGCGCGCGGCTTCCACCACCGTATATACCGCCTCGTACGAACCGGCGGCGAACGCGCCGGGTTCAGCGTTGTAGCGCGCCCGGTAGGCCGTCTCGAATTGCTTCGAGCGCTCATCGTTCAGGCCCGGCAACCAGCTCGTGGGAAACACCGCGCCTTCGGCCGCATCGCCCGCCAGCTCCTGGAACTTGGCCACGCCCTGGCCTTCGTTGACGATCAACTGGGTCTTGATGCCCAACTCGCGGATCTGGCGCGCAATGATCGAACCCTCGGTGTAATAGCCGTGCACGAACAGCACGTCGGGCGCGCGCTCGCGGATGTTCGACAACTGGGCCTTGAAGTCGGTCTCGCCGCGGTTGTATTCCTCGTAGGCCACGACCTCGGCACCCAGCTCGCGAGCGCGGTCGGCCGCGGCCTTGGTGGGCGGCTTGCCATAGTCCGAGTTCTCGGCCAGGAACGCGATCTTGCGCGCGTTCTTGTTCTGGATGTAGTACTCGATAGCCTTGGTATCGAGCTGGTTATCGGTGATCTTGATGCGCCAGGTGTACTTGAAGCCCTGCTCGGTGATGGTGGGCGAACCTGCCATGCCATTGACCAGCGGTACTTTGTACTTTTCGTTTTCTTTCGAGAACGCAATGGTGACCAGGCTGGCGTCCGAACCGACAATCGCATCGACCTTGCGCTGCGTGATCAGTTTCTTGGCCGCATTGATCCCGGTGGCGGGGTCGCTCTTGTCGTCTTCGGCGTGCACTTCGATGGGCACGCCATTGAAGCCGCCCGCCTGGTTGATTTCATCGATGGCCAGGCGCGTGCCCTTGTTGTGGGCGTCGCCGTACGACGCGGCCGCGCCGGTAATCGATTCGATAATGCCTAGCCGCAAGGGGGTGCTGCCCGCCGCGGCCGCCGGCTCGTCTTTCTGGCCGCAACCGGCCAGGGTGACAATGGCCGCCACCGAGGCGGCCGCCAGGATGCGGGGAGAAAACTGGATCATCATTTCGTCTCTCTGGTCATCAGGATGGGAATGCCGCACAGCGGCGAAACCGGCGTGGCGAGTATCAGCCTTCCATGCCGAGGTAGGTCTTGCGTACCAGGTCGCTACGCAACAAGGCCTGGGTATCGTCGGATCCGACGATCTGCCCGGTTTCGAGCAGGTAGCCTCGCTGGGCGGTTTGCAGCGCCAGCGTGACGTTCTGCTCGACCAGCAAGATCGTCGCGCCCGCGGCGTGGATCTCGCGCAGCTTGTCCATCAGTTCGGCCACCACCAGCGGCGCCAGCCCCAGCG
>DASPIV010000080.1:0-6152 GCA_035628955.1 Bordetella sp. | reverse complement strand
GGAAATCGTTCAAGTCGAACTTGTTGCCCGACTTGATCTTGGTGGCCAGCTTCTGGGCCTCGGCGATGTCGATATTCTTCTGGGCCTGCTCGACCAGCGACACGATGTCGCCCATGCCCAGTACCCGCTGGGCCATGCGGTCGGGGTAGAAGGGCTCCAGCCCATCCAGTTTTTCAGACACCCCCACGAACTTCAAGGGCTTGCCGGTTACATGGCGCACCGACAGCGCCGCGCCGCCACGCGCATCGCCATCCAGCTTGGTCAGCACCACGCCGGTCAGCGGCAGGGCATCGGCAAAGGCGCGCGCAGTATTGACCGCATCCTGGCCTTGCATGGCATCGACCACGAACAAGGTCTCGACCGGCTGCACCAGGTCGTACAGGGCGCGGATCTCGCGCATCATCGCTTCGTCCACGCCCAGGCGGCCGGCCGTATCCAGGATCAGCACATCGTAATGATGGCGCCGCGCGTGGTCGACCGCATTGCGGGCAATGTCTTCAGGCTTCTGGCTGGGATCGGATGGCAGGAAATCGATGCCGGCCTGCTCGGCCACGGTCTTCAGCTGGTCGATGGCGGCGGGGCGGTAGACGTCGGCACTGACCGTCAGCACTTTTTTCTTGCCGGTATTGCGGCCGTTCTGGACATGGTTGCCCTGCGCCAGCCAGCGCCCCAGCTTGCCGGTGGTAGTGGTTTTGCCCGCGCCCTGCAGGCCGGCCATCAGGATGACCGCCGGCGGCTGCACCGCCAGCGACAGGTCGCCAGCCCCGGCGCCCAGGTCGCCGCCCATCAGGGCCGTGAGTTCTTTGTTCACCACGCCCACCAGGGCCTGGCCTGGGCTGAGGCTGCCCACCACATCTTCGCCCAGCGCCTTTTCCTTCACGCGCGAGACAAAATCTCGCACTACGGGCAGCGCCACGTCCGCCTCAAGCAGCGCCATGCGCACTTCGCGCAGCATTTCCTGCGTATTGGCCTCGGTCAGGCGGGCTTCGCCGCGCAGCGTCTTCACGACGCGCGACAAACGTTGAGTCAGGTTATCGAGCATGAGAGGCGTTTCCGCTTACACTAGTTGATTGAACAGTGGCCCGTGCAGGGGCTTTGCGCCTGCCGGCGACGAGCGCCCGAAAAGGGGCCCCATCCAGACAACGGTTTTTATGTCATTAGGCATTGTATTTCACGCCGTGGCCGCCCTGGCCTACGCCGTGCTTGCCGCGGCGCTTTGGCGGCGCCTGCAGGGCGCGGGCAGCGTCGAAAAAACGGGCCGATTCGCCCGGGTCTGCCTGCTGGGCGCGCTGGTGCTGCACGGCATCGGCCTGCAACAATCCATGCTCGGCGGCCCCCATCTGTTCATCGGCTGGGCCTTGGCCTTGTCGGCGGCGGTATGGCTGGGCCTGGTAGTGTTCTGGCTGGAAAGCCTGCTGGTGCGCATCGATGGCCTGCAATTGCTGCTGGTACCCGCCGCCACGCTGGTCTGCATCATGGCCGCCCTGTTTCCCCAAGGCCAATTGGTTCCGCATGCCGAAAACGGCTGGCTGCGCCTGCATCTGCTGATCGCCCTGGCCGCCTACGCCTTGATCACCGTGGCCGCGCTGCACGCCCTGCTGATGGCCCTGCTCGACCGCCACCTGCATCGCCCCCTCGAGGCCCCGGCCGAACGCAGCATCATCGGCCGCGTGCTCGACGCCCAGCCGCCGCTGCTGGTGCAGGAACAGCTGCTGTTCCGGGTGATCTGGATCGGCTTCGTGGTGCTGACCGCGGCGGTAGTGTCCGGCTCGATCGCGTCCATGCAGCTTACCGGCAAGGTACTGCCCTTCGACCACAAAACGGTTTTCACACTATTGTCATGGTTGACCTTCGGCGTGCTGCTGCTGGGCCGCCACATCCGCGGCTGGCGTGGCCGTGTGGCCCTGCGCTGGACCCTGACCGGCTTCGCCTTCCTGATCCTGGCCTACACCGGAAGCCGGTTCGTGCTGGAAGTCATTCTTCATCGGAGTTGATGTGGGCAAGCTGTTACTTTGGGTCATCGTCATCCTGGTGATCATGATGGTCGCCCGCATTGCCGCCGCGCGCGCCAATAACCGCCGCAACGCCCCCAAACCCCCACCGCAGGCGCCGGTGCGCCAGCCGGGCAGCCAGCCCGTCGAGTCCATGGTGCGCTGCGCGCATTGCGGCATACATTTGCCGCGCTCTGAAGCCGTTATGCTCGAAGGCAAAGTCTGGTGCAGCCGCGAGCATGCGCGGCTGGGGGAACGCTAGCCGCGGCTCCCGGCGGGTATCTGGCCTGGCGGGATCTGGCCTCTGTCCGCGCCAAAACAGGCGGCCGGGCAAGGCAGGCATAATGGGGGCTACGCTTCCCCATTCGATGAGCCGCATCCATGTTTTTACAGCTTGATCGACACGGGTGGCTGGCGCCTGCGTCGGGCGTGCGCCTCCTGCCGTCTCCCAATTGCGATCCCCGTCCCGCCGGCCTGCCGGTTTCGCTGCTGGTCATCCACAATATCAGCCTGCCCCCGGGCCAGTTCGGCGGCCCCCACGTGGCCGACCTGTTCCTGAACCGCCTGGATTACGCCGTCCACCCCTGGCTCCAGCGCCTGCGCGGGCTGCGCGTATCGGCGCATTTCTTCATCAACCGCCAGGGCCAGGTCGTACAGTTCGTATCCACCGAGGCGCGTGCCTGGCATGCCGGCGTGTCGCGTTTCGGCACGCGTGAGCGTTGCAACGATTTTTCGCTGGGCGTCGAGCTCGAGGGCACCGACACGCTGCCCTACACCGATGCCCAGTACACTGCGTTGGCTAAACTGGCCCGCATGCTGCGCACCCGCTATCCGTTGCGCGCCGCCTGGGGGCACGAACATATCGCCCCTGGGCGCAAGACTGACCCTGGGCCCGCTTTCAACTGGACGCGCTTCGGCCGCCTGGCAGGCATACCGCGGCGTCTGCTGGCGCCATGCTAATCAAGGAATCATCATGCTGAAGATCTGGGGACGCCCAAGCTCGGTAAACGTGCAAAAAGTCTTGTGGACCGTACGCGAACTGGCCTTGCCGCACACCACGGAACACGTGGGCGGGCAGTTCGGCGGGCTGGATACGCCGGAATACGGCAAGATGAACCCCAATCGCAAGGTGCCGGTCATCGACGACGGCGGCCTGGTGCTATGGGAATCCAATGCCATCGTGCGCTACCTGGCCGCCCGCTACAGCGAAGGCGGCCTGTGGCCCACCGACGTGGCGGTGCGTGCGCAGGCCGATCGCTGGATGGACTGGACCGCCACCGAATGGCAGCCCGCCGTCGTGCCCGCCTTCCTGGGCCTGGTCCGCACCCCCGAAGCGCAGCGCGATGCGGCCGCCATCGCAGCCTCGGCGCAAAAGTCCAACAAGCTGGGCATGATGCTGGAAGACGCCCTGCAAGGGCGCGAATACATCGCCGGCAGCCAGATCACCATGGGTGACATCGTGCTGGGCTGCATGGCGCACCGCTGGCTGGCCCTGCCCATTGAACGGCCCGCTACGCCAGCCATGTCGGCCTGGTACCGGCGGCTGATGATGCGCCCGGCCACGCAAGGCGTGCTGACGCTGCCGCTGTCCTGATGGCCCGCGCCGGCTGCTAACCCAGCCGCCCCAGCAGTGCAATCAACTGCGTGCGCTCTGCTGCGCTCAGCTTGGCGCTGATGCGCAGGTCATGGGCCTGCACGGCCTGGGTGATGTCGGCATGGGCGCGCCGCCCTGCCGGTGTCAGCACCAGCGAATAGGCCCGCTTGTCTTGCGCGGCCTCTTGGCGGGCCACATAACCCATGGCCTGCAGTTGGTCCACCAGCTGCACCGCGCCCGACCGGGCAATACCCAGAATACGCGCCAGTTCGGTCAGCTTCAGCCTGGCGTTGGCCTCAATCAGCGTCAACGCGGAAAATCGCTGCGGCGTGATGTCCCAGGGTTCGAGCGCGGCCAGGAAATCTTCGTAGACCAATATCTGCGCCCGCCGGATGGCATATCCCACCAGCGTATCCAGCGCGCCGTATTCGATGCCCGCGACATGCGGATCGAAATGCTCGCCGCGGGCCAAGGGACGGCGCGGCCGGAACGAAGGAGCTCTGGGCATGGCGAAAGCCGGGGCAAAGGGACTACACACTACCCCAGACCGGCCGCCTTCGCCACCCGGCCCCCGGGTTAGTCCCAGTGTGGGCTGCCGGGCCATTTTGTTATGGTACATAACAATTAAAAGCAGCCTGGAGAGACTATGGACGTCATCATTGCCGGCGCCGGCATAGGCGGGCTGACGCTGGCCTTGATGCTGCACCGGCGTGGCATCGGCTGCCGCGTTTACGAAAGTGCGCAAGAGCTGCGTCCGCTTGGGGTGGGTATCAACCTGCTGCCCCACGCCGTCAATGAACTGGAACAACTGGGCCTGCTCGACGCTTTGGCGCGGCAAGCCATCGCCACGTCCGCCCTGCATTACTACAACAAGTACGGCCAACCCATCTGGCGCGAGCCGCGCGGCCTGCAAGCAGGCTATCCGTTGCCTCAGTTCTCGATACACCGCGGTGAATTCCAGATGCTGCTGGCGGACACCGTACGCGCCCGCCTGGGCCCCGATGCCATCGTCACCGGCATGGCGCTCCAGGCCGCGGACCAGCATGGCAAGCGGGCATGCGCCTATTTCCGCAGCCGCGCCGATGGCACCTTGCACACGGCTACCGGCGACGCCGTGGTGGGTGCCGATGGCATCCATTCGGCCCTGCGCCGGCAGTTGTACCCAACGGGCGACGAACCCCGCTTCTCGGGCCGCATGCTGTGGCGCGCGGTCACCGAAGCCCCGCCCTACCTGGATGGCCGAACCATGTTCATGGCCGGCCACCAGGATCAGAAATTCGTCTGCTATCCGATTTCCGCGCCATTGCACCAGGCGGGCCGGTCGCTGATCAACTGGATTGCCGAACTGGCCATATCCGACGCCACGCTGCCTGCCACTGATTGGAACCGCCGCGTCGACAAATCGGTTTTTGCCGACCACTTTGCCGACTGGCGCTGGGACTGGATCGACATTCCCGCAGTGATCGACGGCGCGCAGGCCATCTATGAATTTCCGCTGGTCGACCGCGACCCATTGCCGCGCTGGACCCGAGGCCGCCTGACACTGCTGGGCGACGCCGCTCACCCCATGTACCCCATTGGGTCGAACGGATCGGCACAGGCCATTCTGGATGCCCGCTGCCTGGCCGACTGGTTGGCGCAGGCCCACCAGGGCCAGGTGCGTGCCCTGGAAACCGCCCTGCTCGAGTACGAAGCCGAACGCCTGCCCCGCACCGCCGGCATTGTGCTGCGCAACCGGCTCAACGGCCCCGAACAAGTCATGCAAATGGCCGAAGAACGCGCCCCGCAAGGTTTTGCGGATATTGCCGACGTGATTCCCGACCACGAACTGCAGGCCGTGTCGCTCCGGTACAAGCAGTTGGCCGGCTTCGACCCCAGCGCCCTGCGCCGCGACACCCAAGGAAAACCATGACCGTCCATACCCACCCCGCGCCACCCCGGCTGGAACACCTTGCGACCCTGCACGTGCAAGTTGGACCGCCGCAGGAAGTGGGCGAAACCCCGCATGGCCGCCGCCGCGTCATCCCGATACTGGGCGGACGTGTCGAAGGCACGCAGCTCAATGGCATCATTCTGCCCGGCGGCGCCGACTTCCAGTCCATCCGCTCGGCCACGTTTACCGATATTCATGCGCGCTATGTCATCGAGACTCCCGACGGCCATCGCGTTTATGTCGAAAACACCGGCATCCGCACCGGTAGCGCCAACGATATCGCGCGGCTCGCGCGCGGCGAGCCTGTCGACCCCGCACGCATTTATTTCCGCAGCTACCCACGCTTCGAAACCGCCGCCCCTCGCCTGGCCTGGCTGAACGAACAATTGTTCGTCGGTACCGGTGCGCGCTTTCCCGATCGCGTCGAGTTGTGCTTCTACCGCATTTGCTGACCCACCCATCACTCGACTGATAACCGCCGGCAATGTACCGGCGCCACTCCAAGGAGACAAACCATGCAATCGCCTTTGCGCCGCCTGATGGCCGCAGCCGTGCTGTGCCTGCCTGTAGCCGCCTTCGCCCAGTACCCCGACGCCCCCATACGCTTGAATGTGGGGTTTCCACCCGGCACCGG
>DASPIV010000079.1:0-12371 GCA_035628955.1 Bordetella sp. | reverse complement strand
CACGCGAACGCCAGGGGCCGCGCGCCATGCTGCCGCTGCACCACCACTGCCTGTTCAAGCTGGGCCTGCCGCTGGCCGAGCTGTGGTACCTGAAAGACCTGGCCGAATGGCTGCATGCCCACAACCGGCACCATTTCATGCTGACCGCTCCGCCACTGCGCCTGCCACACGCCATCGGCTCGCCCGTCACGCCCATCGCCACCGTGTAATCAAGCCCACCCCCGAAGCGCTCCGCGCGTTCCACCTCGCGGCTGGCAGGCCGCTCGGATTCGCCAGGTGTCAGGCTCCGCATGAACTGCCCCCGGCAACACCCGGGAAATCGGTACAGGCTACAAGGTTGCGCCATCGGCCGCGGCGTTCTATGGTGGACTCCGGACCCCGCCCACATCCCCGGAGACGCCATGAAACAGATCTTTGCCTGCCTGATCCTGACCGCGGCATCGGCCATGGCCGCCGCCCAGAGCCTGCCTTACGGCGTGTCCATCAACGGCCTGGCAGCCACCCGCCAGGCCGATGGCACTTCGGTCATCACCGGTACGCTGGCCAACCACGGCGACAAGCCCGTGCAGGGCCTGTCGGTCACCTTCGTGCTGTACGACGCCCAGGGCAATGAAGTCGGACGCACCACCGGCAGGCGCGACGCGCCACTGGCGCCCGGCGAAAGCTGGCAGGTGCAGGCCACCACCCCGCACGTCTTCACACGCTTTACCGCCATGGATATCAAGGCGCAATAGCGGCCACCGAGGCAAACTCCGACCGGCCTGGCGGCGCGGCCTTGCCCAGATACCTGTAAGGGTGCTGTGGGAAAATAGCGATACGCGTACGCCACAACAACAAAAGGAAATCCTCATGTTCCCCAAACGACTTTCCGACGGCTACCAGGCGTTCCTGGACGGCCGCTTCCACAACGAACGCACCCGCTACGAGAATCTGGGCGAAACCGGCCAGCATCCCGAAATCCTGCTGATCGGCTGCTGTGATTCGCGCGTATCGCCCGAAGTGATCTTCGACGCCGGCCCGGGCGAAATGTTCGTGATCCGCAACGTGGCCAACCTGGTGCCTCCCTACGAGGGCGAGGCCGAATCGTCTTCTTACCACGGCACCAGTGCAGCCATCGAATTTGCGGTCAACGCGCTCAACGTCAAGCACATCGTGGTGCTGGGCCATGCCTCGTGCGGCGGCGTGCGTGCCGTGTTCGACGATGCCAAGCCACTGACCAAGATCGACTTCATCGGCAAATGGATGTCGCAGATCACCCCGGTGGCCGAAGCGCTGCCGCGCACGGGCGACCGCGCCACCGATATCCAGCGGCTGGAATGGGCCGTGGTGGAACACAGCCTGCACAACCTGATGAGCTTTCCGTCGATCCGCCGCCGCGTCGAGCGCGGCGAAGTCGAACTGCACGGCACCTATTTCGGCGTGGCCACCGGCCTGCTGTTCCTGCGCGACCCCGCCACCGGCAAGTTCTCTCCCTGCCAGCCGCAGCCAGCGGCTTAATACAAGGAACCCCGCATGAAAATCTATTTTTCCGCTTCCTCGCCGTTCGTGCGCAAATGCATGGCCGTCGCGCACGAAACCGGCCTGGCCGGCCGGATCGAGACATTGCCCAGCGCCGCGCATCCTGTAAACCGCGACCGCACCATCATCGCCAGCAATCCGCTGGGCCAGGTGCCCACCCTGATCACCGACGACGGCCAGGCGCTGTACGACAGCCGCGTCATCTGCGAATACCTGGACCATCTGGGCGGCGGCGCATTGTTCCCGGCCGCCGGCCCGGCGCGCTGGCAAGCCCTGGCCGACCAGGCATTGGCCGACGGCATACTGGGCGCGGCATTGCTGGCCCGCTACGAAATCACGGTACGTCCCGAGCCCAGCCGCTGGAGCGACTGGATCGACGGCCAGATGAGCAAGGTGTCCGACGCCGTGGCGCAATTCGAGCAGCGCGCGGCCTCGTTCGGCAACCGGGTCGACATCGGCACCCTTACCTTGGGTTGTGCATTAGGCTACCTGGACTTCCGCTATGGCGACTACGACTGGCGCGGTAGCCACCCTGCCCTGGCGGCCTGGTACGCCGGTTTCAGCGAACGTCCGTCACTGCGCGAAACCGCCCCGCCAACCGCCCCGGCCTGAGTGCCGGCGCAGGAGCCGCAGGTTTCTATTCTTATTACCAGAATGACTTAGACAACCCGATCTAGTGGCTGTTACGGTTATCAACATAGAACCCTGCGGCGCCAGATGGCGGCGCGTTTTCGCGTCCACCGCAGAGGGTGGTCCGCTGCAAGCCGCAGGCTGTTCCCTTGCGCCCCAGGGCGCTTCCAGAAGGGCAACCTGCCATGTATGTGTATGACCCCGTCGATCAACAACTCGTCGAACAGCGCGTTGCGCAGTTCACCGACCAGACCCAGCGCTTTCTCGATGGCCAGCTGACCGAAGACGACTTCCGCACGCTGCGCCTGCAAAACGGCCTGTATATTCAGCGCCATGCGCCCATGCTGCGCATCGCCATCCCCTACGGCCTGCTGGCCGCGCGCCAGCTGCGCACGCTGGCGCATATTGCGCGCACCTGGGACCGCGGCTATGGCCACTTCAGCACGCGCCAGAACATGCAATTCAATTGGCCCAGACTGGAAGACGTGCCCACCATTCTGGCCGAACTGGCCAAGGTGCAGATGCACTCTATCCAGACCAGCGGCAACTGCATCCGCAACACCACGTCCGACCATTTTGCCGGCATCGCGCCCGATGAACTCGTGAACCCGCTGGTGTGGTGCGAGATCATTCGCCAATGGTCGACCCTGCACCCCGAGTTTGCGTTCCTGCCGCGCAAGTTCAAGATCGCCGTCAGCGGCGCCGAAGAAGATCGTGCCGCCGTGGGCGTGCACGATATCGGCCTGCAGGCGGTCGAACGCGACGGCGTGCTGGGCTTTCGCGTGTGGGTGGGCGGCGGGCTGGGGCGCACCCCCATGGTGGGCCACCTGATCAACCCGTTCGTGCCATGGCAGCACCTGCTCACCTATTTGCAGGCTGCGCTGCGCGTCTACAACATGCATGGCCGGCGCGACAACAAATTCAAGGCCCGCATCAAGATCCTGGTCAAGGACCTGACGCCCGAAGCCTATGCCCGGCAGGTCGATGAACAGTGGCAATTGATCAAGGGCGGTCCCGACACGCTGTCGCAAGAATACGTGGACACCATCGCCGGCCGCTTCACCTGGCCCGAGTACGATGCGGGCGCCGGCGGCGAACCCGATCCCACCGGGATGCACGCCGCGGCACACCCCGCCTTTGCGCGCTGGCTGCGCAAGAATGTGCATGGCCACAAGGTACCGGGCTATGCCGCGGTTACCTTGTCGCTCAAACCCACCGGCGTGCCGCCGGGCGACATCACCGCCGACCAGATGGAAGCCGCGGCCGACCTGTCCGAGCGCTATGGCTACGGCGAAGTGCGCGTGTCGCACGAACAGAACCTGGTGCTGGCCGACGTGCGCCGCGCCCAGCTGTTCGACTTGTGGCAAGAGCTGCGCGCATTGAACATGGCTACGCCCAACATCGGCTTGCTTACCAACATCATCTCGTGCCCCGGCGGCGATTTTTGCGCGCTGGCCAATGCCGTGTCGATCCCGGTGGCCGAAGCCATCCAGCGCCGCTTCGACGACCTGGACTACCTGTTCGAGGTGGGCGAACTCGACTTGAACATCTCGGGCTGCATCAACGCCTGTGGCCACCACCACGTCGGGCACATCGGCATCCTGGGCGTGGATAAGAATGGCGAAGAGTGGTACCAGGTGACTATCGGCGGCCGCCAGAACGGCGCCGCCAAGCCATTGCCCGACCTGCAATCGCTGCGGGGCGGCGGTGCCGCCATCGGCCGCATCATCGGCCCGTCGTTCGCGCGCGAACAGGTGCCCGACGTGGTCGAACAGCTGGTGCGCACTTACTTGCGCCTGCGCGACAGCGACGCCGAACGCTTCATCGACGTGGTAGACCGCGTCGGTATCGCGCCCTTCAAAGAAGATGTCTATGCCGATCCGGCGGTGGCCAAGGCCGCGCCGGCGCATGTCCGCGAGGTTGCCCATGCCTGATGATGCCATTGCCGCGAACGAAACCGCTGCCCACCTGATCCGCCACGGCCGCCTGCAGGTCAACGATGCACGTGTATTCGTGCCCGATGCCGATACCGAGCCCGGCGCTCAATTGCCGGACGACGAACCGGGCTGGATCGTTCCCCTGCCGGTGTGGCTGGCCGCGCGCGACACGTTGCGCCAGCGCCAGCACCCGGTGGCGGTGTTGCTGGCACCGGCCACCAACCTGAACGACCTGGTGGGCGGGAATGGCCGGATGAATCCGGCCGGCATCGCTTTCATCGCCATCGACTTTCCCGTCTATACCGATGGTCGCGGCTATTCCCTGGCGCAATTGCTGCGCACCCGGCATGGCTGGCAGGGCGAACTGCGGGCGCTGGGCGACGTCATGATCGACACCATCCACTATCAGGCGCGCGTCGGCTTCGACAGTTTCCTGGTGAAAGAGGGCCACGACCCGCAGCGGGCGCTGGCCGCGTTCAAGACCTTCACGGTGCACTACCAGAAGACGTATCCCAAGCCCCAGGCGCCGGAACTGCTGGCTGCGTAGGTGGGGGCCCCTTGACGCCCCAGCCGCACTAGGCCGCGTCCCCCCCTTTCCCTGATTCACCCCCCAACGGCATCGCCACATTCCAGACCCTTTGCGGGTTAATCCGGAGTGTTCGCGGCTTGCATTGTATTATTATCCGTACATTCCATCATTTACTCCTCCACCCTCTCTTACGGAAAGACCTGCATGGACACCAAAGAGGTAAAGGAAATCGTCGACCGCTGGATGATTCCTACCGCCAAGGGCGCCTACATGGCCGGGCTGGAAAACCGCCCGGTCATCTCGTACGCCCGCGGCATCGAGGTCTACGACACGCACGGCCGGCGCTACCTGGACTTTGGCTCCGGCCAGATGGCCGCGGCGCTGGGCCACAATCACCCGCTGTATGTCGAAGCAGTCAAGCGCAACCTCGCGACTATCAGCCACTCGACCAAGACGTTCCTCAACGTCGATCGCCTGGCACTGCACCGCCGCCTGGGCGAGATTCTGACGCCGCCGCTGCAGAAGTCCCTGTTCCTGGTAAGCGGCAGCGACGCGGTCGAGGCCGCCGTCGACATGGCCCGCAAAGTAACGGGCGGCACCGACGTGCTGGGCATGAACATGGGCTTGCACGGTTCTACCTCGTTCATCACGCGCTCGCTGTCGTTCGGCTGGAACCGCAGCAAGCATGGCCTGGCGGCCCAGTCGACGTTCTCGATGATGGCGCCCTACGCGTACCGCTGCCCGTTCGCCAATTGCGCCTGCGTCACCGGTGGCGACAACTTCCTTTGCATGAAGACCAGCTTCGATCTGGCCGTCAGCAATTTCACCGGCAAGCCAGCCGCTTTCATCATGGAGCCCATCCTGAGCGCCGGCGGTATCATCGTCCCGCCCGCCGGCTATGTGCAGGCGTTGCGCGAGCTGTGCCGCCAATACGGCATGCTGTTCATCATGGACGAATCGCAGACAGGCCTGGGCAAGACCGGCCGCATGTGGGGCCACCAGCACGAAGGTGTCGTGCCCGACATCATCACGGTGTCCAAGCACTTCGGCGCCGGCCTGCCGGTAAGCGCGGTATGCACCAGCGCCGATATCGCCGACCGGGCGGCCGCCAACGGCTACTTCGCCACGCGTTCGCACGCCTGCGATCCCATCACTTGCGCGGCCGGGGTGGCCAGCATCGACATCATCGAGCAAGACGGCCTGGTCGAACGCGCCGCCGCCATCGACGCGCAACTGCGCGAACGGCTGTCGGCCATGGCGCAGCAGATCGAGATGATCGGCGATATCCGCGGCCGCGGCGTCCTGTATGGCGTCGAGCTGGTCACCGACCGCAAGACGCGCGAACCGGCCAACAACGCCGCCAAGGCCGTGGTACAGGCCTGCCAGGAGCAAGGCCTGATCGTGCAGGCTCGCGGCAGCCATGGCCGCATGAACGTCATCCGGCTGGTGCCGCCCATGGTCTCGACCGACGCCGAGGTCCAGGAAGGAATGGACATCTTCGAGAAAGTACTCAAGCAGGTGGCGCAATCCGGCGCCATGCAGGAAGCCACAACCGCCTGACACTTTCCACCCCGCGGCACACGGACGAGCACGCCGCGGGTAGATTCGGATTCAGGTATCCGCGCCCAAGCCGGACAGCATCACAGCAGATCCGGCGCGCACACTCCGGCCGCCATGACGGCGGCCGGGCAGTCTGCAACTCAGGGGAATTACCATGCATCGATACGTTTCGAGAATCGCCCGTTGTGTCCTGGCCCTGTCCTGCTTCGCGGCGGCGGCTTCCCATGCCGACACCTACCCCGACCGGCCCATCAAGCTGGTCGTACCCTTTCCGCCCGGCGGCGGGTCTGACGCGGTAGGTCGGCTGATCGCCAAAAGCCTCAGCGAAAACCTGGGACAACAGGTGGTGGTGGATAACCGCGGTGGCGCAGGCGGCTCCATCGGCACCGGCTCGGTGGCTCGCGCCACCCCCGACGGCTACACGCTGGTGCTGGCCTCGACTTCCGAAATCGCCATCAATCCCAGCCTGTATCCGTCACTGGGCTACAGCACCATCAACGATCTGACACCGGTGGCGATGGTGGCGACCACGCCGCTGACAGTGGCCGTCAACCCTGAACTGAAAGTGAAGACACTGCAGGAACTGGTGGCGCTGGTCGGGCGGCAGCCGGGCAAGATCAATGTCGCCTCGGCCGGCACCGGCACCATCACTCACTTGTCCAGCGAAATGTACCGCGCGATGAATGACCTGAACTGGGTGCACGTGCCGTACAAAGGCACTGCGCCGGCCTTGGCCGACCTGGTCAGCGGCCAGGTGCAGATCATGTTCCTGCCTCCGCCGCCGGTGCTGGGCCTGGCGCAATCGGGCCGCGTGCGCCTGCTGGCCGTGTCGGGCAAGACCCGCGCAGCCACCCTGCCCGACGTCCCCACGGTAATGGAAAGCGGCACGCCCGAGTACACGGTCGACAACTGGTACGGTGTATTCGCTCCCCACGGCACGCCCGCGGTCATTGTCGACAAGCTGTCGGCCGCGGTTGGCCAGGCGTTGAAGCAGAAGGAAGTCATCGATGCGCTGGCCCTGCAGGGCGCCGCCACCGCCACGCTGTCCCGGGCGCAGTTTGCGGACTACGTCAAGAGGGAAGCCGCCAAGTGGGGCAATGTGGTGCGGAGTTCCAGCGCCAAGGTGGAGTAAGGCCGTGGCCGCCGGTTATGACCTCGAGGCAGTACGCGCACAGTTCCCGGTGACCCGGCACCTGCTGTACTTCGACAGCGCCCACCAGGCGCCGCTAGCCGTCTGCGTGCGCGCGGCGCTGGACGCTTTCCTGGAAGAAAGCCAGCACAACGGCGGCCCCAAGCCGCTGTGGCTGGGCCGGGTGCCGGCGGTACGCCAGCGTGCCGCCGCGCTGATCGGCGCGCGGATCGACGAGATCGCCTTCGTGAAAAACACCTCTGAAGGCCTGAATATCGCCGCCAACGCCCTGCCGCTGCAGCAGGGCGACAACGTGCTGATGATGGCGGGCGACCATCCCAACAACACCTATGCCTGGCTGAACCTGCGCCGCCGCGGCGTAGAACTGCGCTTCATTCCGGCGGGGCCGGGCGGGCTGGATGCATCGGCGTGCAGCGCGCATGCCGACGCGCGTACCCGCGCGGTGGCGTTGTCGCACGTCACGTCCGACAGGGGCTTGCGCATGGACCTTGCCGGCATCGGCAGGTTTTGCAAGGCGCGCGGCATACACCTGGTGGTCGACGCCATCCAGTCGCTGGGTGTGCTGCCCATGGACGTGCGCGCACTGGGCGTCTCGATGCTGGCCGCCGGCTGCCACAAGGGGCTGCTGCTACCCCAGGGCCTGGGCCTGCTGTACGTATCGCGCGAGCTGGCCAGCCTGCAACCGGCCTACCTGGCCGCTTCAGCCGTATCCAACCCGCCGCCCGACCGCATCGTGCGCAACGACGAAGTGGTGCTGCGCGCCGGCGCGGCGCGCTTCGAGATCGGCAACCTGAGCCTGCCGCACGTGCATGCGCTGGACGCCGCGCTGGCCTTCCTGGCGTCGGTCGGCGTAGACAACATCGCGCGCCACGTGCAGGCGCTGGGCGAACGGCTGGCGCGGCACATGGAGACGCTGGGCGTGCAAGTGCTGGCTCCGCCGGGACACCGCGCGCACATCCACGTGCTGGCGCTGCCTGGCACAGGCTGGCTGGAATATCTGGCCGCGCACCAGGTACGGGTGTCGCCGCAACGCGGCGGCGTGCGCGTGTCGCTGGCCATGTTCAATACCGCACAAGAGATCGACAGGCTGGCCGGCCTGATCCGCCAGCGGCTGGAATCAGCCTGACGCGCCGCATGCGGGGCCGGAGCAACGTGCGCACACCTGCATCGGGCACGCCGCCCGTCTGCGGCTACGGCCGGCCGGCGGGCCGCGCCAGATTGAGCGTGTAGTAGTAGCGATCGGCGCGGTAGTAAGAGCGAAACATGACCCTGCCGCTGCCGTCGGACAGGCGATGCAATCGGCCCACCTGCAGTACCGGCGCGCCCACCGGAATGTCCAGCAACTGCGCCAGCCGCGTGTCAGCGATCATGGCTTCGATCTGCTGGAGCTCTTCGATGCAAATGATCTTGAACTCGTGCTCGATAAGGCCCTGGATGGAAGCGTTGTCCAGGTCCAGGGCCAGCAGGCGCTCACCCAGGGGCACCGGCAGGAAAGCCTCGTGCACCACCAGTGGCCGGCCTTCGAAATAGCGCAGGCGTTCGATCAGGAACAGGTCTTCGGCGGGCGCGTACAGCAGCTTGGCCTCATCGGCGGCCTTCACCACGCTGGCCGACAGCACCTGGGCATGGGTGTCCAGATGCAGCGCGGTGAAATCCTCGACCATGCCGGTCAGGCGCTCATTGACGGGCGTGTCGGGCCGGCGCACGAAGAACGTACCCTTCGCGCGATGGCGCTGGATGATGCCTTCCTGTTCCAGGCCGCGCAGGGCCTCGCGCACCGTCTCGCGCGACACGCCGAATTCTTCGCAGAACGCCTGCTCGGTGGGAATGCGGTCGCCGATCTCATATCCCGAGTACAGCCGGCGTTCGATGATGTGCCGCACCTGCAGGTACTTGGGAAACGGATTGAAGAACGCCGGAGCGGCGGGCAGGCTTTTCTTGGCCGCGGTCATGGGGTTGACGTGCCGCGCCGTGCCGAGCTCATGCGTCGGTGGCGCCCGACGTTTCCAGCAGTGTTTTCAGTTCGCCGTTTTCGTTCATCTGGGTCATGATGTCCGAACCGCCGATGAATTCGCCGCTGACGTAAAGCTGCGGAATAGTGGGCCAGCTGGAAAATTCCTTGATGGCCTGGCGCACTTCTTCGTCTTCGAGCACGTTGACGGTTACCAGCTTCTTCACGCCACAGTCCTTCAGGATCTGGATGGCGCGGCCCGAGAACCCGCACTGGGGAAATTGGGCGGTGCCCTTCATGAACAGCACGACGGGGTGCTGCGTGACGGTTTCGCGGATGAATTCTTGCACGTCGCTCATGGTGGTCTCACAAACAGGAAAAGCAATATAGGCGGAATGAACTCATTATAGGGACCCGCCGGAAATCCGCTCGATTCCGGACAGGTCCCGCTGGCTGGCCACCTGCCCGAACCCTGCCGTGGTCAGCAACTGCCGTACCGCGGCCGCCTGGTCCCAGCCGTGCTCCAGCCACAGCGCCCCGCCCGGGCGCAGCCGCCCGGCCGCCCCGGTGATGATGGCAGCCAGGTCGCGCAGGCCGTCGGCACCGTCGGTCAGGGCGTTGCGTGGCTCGAAGCGCAGGTCGCCGCGCTCCAGGTGCTGGTCGCCGTTGGCGATGTACGGCGGGTTGGACACGATCAGGTCATAGCGTGCCCGCGCCGGCAACGCGTCGTACCAGCTGCCTTGCGCGAAATCGACCCGGGCGCCCAGCTTCGCGGCATTGCGCACCGCCACTTGCAGCGCCGCCGCGCTGGCATCGGTGGCCGTTACCGCCGCCTGCGGCGCGCCCAGGGCGATCGACACAGCGATCACTCCGCTGCCGGTACCCAGGTCGAGCACGGCCGCCACCGGGTGGCTGGCCAGCCAGGCCAGCGCCGTCTCGACCAGCAGTTCGGTTTCGGGGCGGGGAATCAAGACGTCGGGGGTGAGGACGAAATCGTGCCCCATGAATTCGCGGTGCCCCACCAGGTAAGCCATGGGTTCGCCGGCCAGCCGGCGGGCGGCCAGCACCTGGTATTGCTGTGCCTGCCAGGGCTCGATGGGATCGGTATCGTGCGCCAGCATCCAGGCACGCGGCTTCTGCAGGACGTGTTCAAGCAGCATGCGCGCCTCCAGGCGCGGCAGGCGCGCGTCCTGCAAGAAGCTCTGCAGGATGGGGCGGTCCACGTTAAAGGTCATCCCCCAGCGCCGCCAACTGCTCGGCCTGGTGTTCGGCGATCAGGGCGCCGGTCAGTTCTTCAAGATCGCCTTCCATGATCTGCTGCAGCTTGTACAGCGTCAGGTTGATGCGATGGTCGGTGACCCGCCCTTGCGGAAAATTGTAGGTACGGATGCGTTCCGACCGGTCGCCCGACCCCACCAGGCTCTTGCGCTCGGCGGCTTCCTTGCTTTGGCGTTCACGCAACTCGCGGTCTTTCAGGCGCGCGGCCAGCACCTGCATGGCCTTGTCTTTGTTGCGGTGCTGCGAGCGGTCGTCCTGGCACTCCACCACCAGCCCCGTGGGCAGGTGGGTAATGCGCACCGCCGAATCGGTCTTGTTGATATGCTGGCCGCCCGCACCGCTGGCGCGGAACGTGTCGATACGCAAGTCATTTGCGTTGATGGTGATCTCGTTCATGGCATCGGCCTCAGGCATCACCGCGACCGTGCAGGCCGAGGTATGGATACGGCCCTGCGCCTCGGTGGCGGGCACGCGCTGCACGCGATGCGCGCCCGATTCGAACTTCAGGCGCCCATAGGCGCCGTCGCCGTCGATACGGGCAATCACTTCTTTATAGCCGCCCAGTTCCGAGGGGCTTTCGGACATCAGTTCGACGCGCCAGCCGCGCTGTTCGGCATAGCGCGAATACATGCGCAACAGATCACCCGAAAACAGCGCGCTTTCGTCGCCGCCCGTGCCCGCGCGAATTTCCAGGAACAGGCTGCGGCCGTCGTTCGGATCGCGAGGCAGCAGCAGCAATTGCAAGTCGGATTCCAGTACTTCCAGGCGCTCGCGGCCGGCCTTGATCTCGTCTTCGGCCATCGATTTCAAGTCGGGATCGTCGAGCATGTCCTGGGCTGCGGCCAGGTCGGCTTCGGTGCGCGAGAACTGCGCAAAAGCCAACACCACCGGTTCCAGCTCGGCCCGCTCGCGCGACAGCTTGCGAAAACGGTCCATATCGGCAGCGGTCTCGGGTTCGGCCAGCAGGGCGTCGACCTGGATCAAGCGGTGGGACAGCTGTTCCAGCCGGCTGCGCATGGAAGATTTCATAGGGAAGACCAGGAAGACATATTGTGTATCAGCGAAAGCGGGCGCCCGGAAAGCGAACGCCCGCCAGGACGGCGGGCATGGCGGCAGCAGCGCTAACGGCGCGAATCGCGGCCCGGGAACAGACGCGGCATCCAGGCCAGCAATTGCTTGCGTTCGTCGCCTTCGCTGCGGTTCAGCGCCGCCAGCGGGCCGTGCAGGTACTTCTGGGTAAGCCCGTGCGCCAGTTGGTCGAGCACGGCTTCGGGAGACTCGCCGCGGGCCAGCAAGCGGCGGGCGCGCTCGAGTTCAGCGGCGCGCACATCTTCGGCGGCCTGGTGCAGGTCGCGGATGACGGGCACCACTTCGCGCGATTGCATCCAGTGCATGAAGCCCTGGACACGCGTTTCGATGATGGCTTCGGCCTGCACCACCGCCGCGCGGCGCGCATCGGTGCCGCTTTGCACCAGGCGGCCCAGGTCGTCGACCGAATACAGATAGACGTCGTCCAGGCGGCCGACTTCGGGTTCGATATCGCGCGGCACGGCCAGATCGATCATGACCATGGGGCGGTGGCGGCGCTGCCGCGTGGCGCGCTCGACCAGCCCCAGGCCCAGGATAGGCAGGGAACTGGCCGTACAGGACACGATGACGTCGAATTCGGCCAGGCGTTCGGGCAGGTCGGCCAGCTTCATGGTGGACGCCGAGAACCGCCCCGCCAGCGACTCCGCGCGTTCGGCGGTACGGTTGGCCACCATCATGCTGCGCGGGTGCTGCGCGGCAAAGTGGGTGGCGCAGAGTTCGATCATTTCG
>DASPIV010000078.1:0-11184 GCA_035628955.1 Bordetella sp. | reverse complement strand
TTGGCGGAGAGGGTGGGATTCGAACCCACGGTACGGGGATACCGTACGCCTGATTTCGAGTCAGGTACATTCGACCACTCTGCCACCTCTCCGGTGTCCGCTTTCCTTGCCGGATGCAGCATCCGGCTGGGACGTTGCCTGCAGCGCTGGGCGCCGTGGTCGTTTGGCAAACGTCCGGACCTTCGCCTGAAAAAAGCGAAGACCGAAACTATATCAGAAAAAATCCAGACATGGGCGCCGCCCGGGGCCGGAAACATGGCCGCCGGCTATTGCGGCAACATGCCCCCGCCAAGGTTGGGGCCTAGCCCGATTGCAGGGGGCCTGGCGGCTACACTTGAGCCCGGTCTTTTCACCCGGGCCCGGCCCGATTCCAGACAGGAGAATTCGCATGCTCAAAGGAAAAGTCGCAGTCGTCACCGGTTCCACCAGCGGCATCGGCCTGGGGATTGCCACTGCCTTCGCGCAGCAGGGCGCCGATATCGTGCTGAACGGGTTTGGCGACGCGGCCCAGATCGAGAAGCTGCGTGCCGACCTGGCCAGCCAGCATGGGGTGAAAGTGCTGTACGACGGCGCAGACCTGGCGCGCGGCGAAGCTGTGCGACAGCTGGTGGCCAACACCGTGCAGTCGCTGGGGCGCATCGACATCCTGGTGAACAACGCCGGCATCCAGCACACTGCCTTGATCGAGGACTTTCCGGTCGAAAAGTGGGACGCCATCCTGGCGCTGAACCTGTCGGCCGTCTTCCACGGCAGCGCCGCTGCGCTGCCGCACATGAAGAAACAGGGCTGGGGACGCATCATCAATATCGCTTCGGCCCATGGGCTGGTGGGCTCGGCCAGCAAATCGGCCTACGTGGCCGCCAAGCACGGCGTGGTGGGCCTGACCAAGGTCACCGCGCTGGAAACCGCCGGCAGCGGCGTTACCGCCAATGCCATCTGCCCGGGCTGGGTACGCACCGCGCTGGTCGAAAAACAGATTACCGCCCTGGCCGAAAAGCAGCGCGTGGACCAGGACGCCGCCGCCCGCGATCTGCTTACCGAAAAGCAGCCGTCGCTGCAATTCGTCACGCCCGAGCAACTGGGCGGCACGGCGGTGTACCTGGCCTCGGACGCCGCCGCCCAGGTCACCGGCACCACCATCTCGGTGGACGGCGGCTGGACGGCCCGCTGATCCACCCATCACGCACAAGAAGACTAAGGAATCCCGGCACATGTTGTTCTTGCTTTCCCCCGCCAAGAAACTGGACTACGACACCCCCGTCCATATCGAGCACCATACCCAGCCGCTGTTCGTGGACAAGTCGGCCGCGCTGATCAAGGTGCTGAAGACCTTGTCGGCCTCGGATGTGGCCGAACTGATGAGCCTGAGCCCGGCCCTGGCCGAACTGAACGTGGCGCGCTATGGCGCCTGGACGCGCAAATTCACCCAGCACAATGCGCGCCAGGCCGTGCTGGCTTTCAATGGCGACGTGTACGAAGGCTTGCAGGCCGGCACACTGTCGCCCGCCCGGCTCGATTGGGCGCAAGAGCATGTGGCCATTCTCAGTGGCCTGTACGGAGTGCTGCGCCCGCTCGACCTGATGCAGCCGTACCGCCTGGAAATGGGTACGCGGCTGGCTACGTCCAAGGGCAAGAACCTGTACGAATACTGGGGCAGCACGCTTGCCGATTACTTGAACGAACGCCTGGCTGGCCAGAAGGCCCCCATTGTGGTGAACCTGGCTTCGGAAGAATATTTCAAGTCAGTGGACTTGAAAGTGCTGAAGGCGCGCGTGGTGCAATGCGTGTTCCAGGACTGGAAGAACGGGGTCTGGAAAATCGTCAGTTTCCATGCCAAGCGGGCGCGCGGGCTGATGGCGCGCTACGCCATCGAGCACAAGGTCGCCGGGCCCGAAGGCCTGCAGAAATTCGACAGCGAAGGCTATGCGTACGACGCATCGGCTTCCAGCCCCGATAAGCTGGTGTTCCGGCGCAAAGCATAAAACGGCCATCCATGTCTGCCGGGTTGCGCGTTTTCCTGTTTTTCTCGCTGGGCTATCTGGTCTCGTACTTGTTCCGGGGCGTCAACATCGGTTTCGGGCCGTACCTGACGCAAGAGCTCAACCTGTCGGCTGCCGACCTGGGCACGCTGACCAGCCTGTATTTCCTGGGCTTTGCGCTGATGCAGATTCCGGCCGGGCTGTTCCTGGACACCTGGGGCCCGCGGCGCGTCAATGCGTTGATGCTGCTGATGGCTGCGGCGGGCACGCTGGTGTACGGGCTGTCGGATACGCTGGCCGGCCTGATGGTGGGCCGCCTGCTGATCGGGGCGGGCGTTTGCGTATGCCTGGGAGCCGCTTTCCAGGCCTTGGCGCAAACCTTCCCGCTGGCACGCCTGCCCATGGTCAATGGCTTGGTCATGGCCGTGGGCGGCATGGGCGGTGTGCTGGTAGGCTCGCCGCTGTCGTGGCTGCTGGGGCGCAGCTCGTGGCAAGCCATCAGTGTCGGGCTGGCATTCTTCACGCTGGTCGTCTCGGTGCTGATCTGGTTCGGCGCGCCGCGCGAAGGGGCGCGCCACCGCCGTGCGCCCGGGCTGGCCGAGCAATGGCGTGGCACCTGTGCCTTGCTGCGCGATGCCCGCTATTGGCGGCTGGTGTCGCTGCCGGTGATGACGGGCGGGGCATTCTATGGCGTGCAGTCGCTTTGGGTGCGCCCGTACCTGATCGATGTCAACGGCCTGGATGCCGTACACGCCGCGGGGCTGGTGTCGCTGATGGGGTTCGCGATGATGGGCGGCAATGTGGGGCTGGGCGTCATGGCCCGCCGCATGGAGCGCCTGGGGTTGGGCCTGTATGGATTCGGCGGCGTCTGCATGGTGCTCTTCCTGGTGACGCAGGCCCTGATCATGGCGCGCGCGCCGCTTCCGCTCGCCGTGCTGTGGGCCTGCTATGGCGCGTTCGGATCGGCCAATATCCTGGTGTATGCGCTGCTGGCCGGCGAGTTTGCGCCGGAGCTCCTGGGCCGGGTCGCCTCGACCACCAATCTGCTGATGTTCCTGACCATCTTTCTGTGCCAGGTAGGCATAGGCTGGGTTGTCGACCTGTGGCCACGCCAGGGTGGGGTGTATCCGCCCGCCGCCCATTTGACCGCATGGGGGGTGGTGCTGGCGCTGCAAGTGGGGGCGGCGGTCTGGTATTTCTGGCCGAAGCGCCAGGGCGCAACGGTGTCAGGCAGGCAAGGTGCCTGACACCGCGCTTTGATGTGAACCCAGCATCAAGCCGCCGCGGCTGTCGGCCGGCTTCGCGGTGGGTCGGCCACCGCGGCCATTTCCTGCCGTATCTGGTTCGAGGCGCGCAGCATCTGCTTCAGCGGATAGGCCAGGGTGGCCAGTTCGCCTTCGGTGTCGAACTGGTTGGGCAAGTCCATCGGCGCGGGGCGGCTGTCGTCCAGCAGATCCACGATGCCCGCCAGCGCCCGTCGCATGGGTTCGGGCGAATGCTTCAAGCCCGCCAGTATCGGTACCGCGGCCGCGATCTGCGAAGCCATGATGTGGTTCTGGATCAGCAGATTATTGAACTCAGGCACGTCTACCTGATGCGAACGTGGTTCGCTCATCATGCGGTAGAAGGCTTCGGCGAAGTTGCTGAAGGCGATGTGCACGTTCTTGCGCGCCAGGCGCCAGACGATATCGGCCTCTTCCACCGATGGCGTGCCTTCGGGCGGCGTGTCGCCCGATGCATGCGCCTGCATGGCGCGTACGTATTGCAGGCCGGTGCGCAAGTACTCGCGATTGGCATTGGTGGCGGCGCGCGCCAGCGGTTTCATGTAGCGCGCTTCCCACCATGGCAGCACATAGCTGCAGATCAGCGCAATTGCGCAGCCCAGTGCCGTGTCCAGGGCGCGTTCGCCGATCACGTCCATCGACACCGTGCCCGGCGCCACGAAGTGAAACACCATCACCACGAACAGCGTGTTGAAGATGGCGCTGGCCATGTAGTTGAGTTGCAGCAGGCTGTTGCCCATGATGCAAGCCACCAGCAGCACCGCAAACAGGACTTCCGGCTGGGTAGTAACGCGAAACAGCGCCAGCGCCAATATGCAGCCGATCACCGTGCCCATCAGACGCCAGCCATTGCGCTGCCGCGTCAGGGCGAAGCCCGGCTTCATGATGATGATGATCGTCAGCAGCACCCAATAGCTGTGCGCCGATGACACTTGCGGCGTCACCGCCCATTGGGAGATGATGCCCATGGCGATGGCCGCCGCCAGCGTCACCCGCACGGCATAGCGGAAATACGGGGAATCCAGCCGCAAGTTGCTGGTCAGCATGCCCAGGCGCAACTCCTGGCGCGACATGAACTGGGTCAGCGATTTGTCGATGCGCAGCACGCTGGTGGGCTCGGCGTCGGCGCGGGCCGCCGTATGGTCGGCCAGCTTGCCGACGATGCGCGCGGCATTGCGCAGGCGTCGCAGCACCTGCACGATCAGGACCAGCATCTCGGGCTCTTTATCGCCCATGCCCTGCCGCTTGAACTGCTCGATCTCGTACTCGATGGCGCGCAGTTCCGCTTTGGTGCTGCTGCGGTACTGCACCGGCCGCCCGCGCGACACATCCAGCGCGATCCGGTTGAGTTCCACCGACATCTTGGTCAGTGCATCACGCATGAACATCAGGCAGTCGTGCCCGGCCAGCGCCCGCCGTAACGAGGCATAGTCGGTATGCGTGGCCACCAACGTGTCCAGCAGCTGCAGCATATCCACGAACATGTTCCACAGCATCACGCGCTCGCGATCGAGGTGGCCGTGTCCGCGGGGCAAGGTGCGCAGCACGATGTCGCGCGCGGCCTGGTGCTTTTCGGTCATGATGGACTGCGTCTGGATCAACGCACGGTAGCTGTCGTCCAGGTCGCTGGTCTCGTCGTAGAAGCGGCTGCGCGCTGCCATGTAATCGGCGGTGGCGAACAATGCTGCCGACATGGTCTGGCGTTCTTCACGCAACCAGAAAATGCGGCTGAACCCCAGGCTGAACGCCAGGTAGAACAGCGCCCCGCCTAGCGTGGCCGCCGAATGCGCCAGTACCTCGTCGAGTGCCAGGGGCGAATGCATGGTCAGCGTCATGATCAGCAGCCCGCCAAAGCCGATCAGCCCGCCGCGCTTGCCGAACACCGAGAACATCGAGAACAGGAAGCACTGGCCGATCACGGCCAGCCACAGCAGCAGCGGGTAGGTGGACGCGGCACCGGTAATAGTGACCGCGGCGGTGGCCAGCAGCGCCCCGCCCAGCATCTCGTTGGTGCGGTGCCGCTGCGGGCCGCCCGGCTGGTCGATGATGGCCAGGCATTGCGCGCCAAAGGTGGCGACCAGCCCGAAGCCGTATTGTCCGAACAGGCCACCCAGCACCATGACGGGCAGCAGCATGCCTACCCCTTGCCGTACTCCACCGAAGAAGTAATGGCTATAAAGAAACCGCGGAATACTGGCGATGCGTAGATCCATGAAGGGGCGGCTCTTTTAATGCGATGGCTCAAGTATAGAAAGGTGCGGGGGTTTTGCGTGCTTGGGTCGCCTCCGCAATCGACGATCCCTCTCTGCTTCGAACCCGCACCGATGCAGTCCCGCGTCGCCCGGGGCAGGTGGGGGCGGCGCGTTGGGTGGCGGGGCAGTCTGCGCAGCAGACCGAGGGCGCCCGCATGCGCCCGAGCCCGACACACGTGCGCTGCCCCCACCTGCCCCGGGCGACGCGGGACGGAACCGATGCGAGGGCCCGAAAAGAGCGACTCACCTCCCAAAACCACCCCTTCTGTGCCTCCCGGCTCCAGCACGATTTGCTCCAGATGCCGCAACGCGGTAAATTTGCTGCCTTGCGCCAGTCTGCCTATCCCATACCGGCGCTCAGGCAAGCGAGCCGTCCGGACTACATTCCGGGCGCTGCACGCCAGCATCAACCTGCCGTTGGCCGCGCCACAAGCGTGTGTTGCCAAGGCTTCCATTTCGACCTCCAGCGTCCCCCAGGGGCGTTTGCGCTGCGTTCCCGACGAACGTGTGCCGGGTCGGCAGGGTGTCCGGGTGGCGAGGCTCCGTGAGTCTCAAAGCGCCAGATCATGCTGTCGGTGCCGGTCCGGGTTCAGTTGACGCCGTATCCGGGCGTGCAACGGTCAGGAAAACAGGGCCGGTACTGAAAGGAATACAACATGGAAACCATAGGCGCCGATATCGTCGTGCGCTGCCTGGCCGATGAAGGCGTGGAACACGTTTTCGGCTATCCCGGCGGCGCGGTGCTGTACATCTACGACGCGATTTTCAAGCAAGACAAATTCCAGCATATCCTGGTACGCCACGAGCAGGCTGCCGTGCACGCCGCCGATGCGTATTCGCGCGCGTCGCAAAAGGTAGGCGTCTGCATCGTCACCAGCGGCCCGGGCGTCACCAATGCCGTCACCGGCATTGCCACCGCCTACATGGACTCCATCCCGCTGGTCATCATCAGCGGTCAGGTGCCCACCGCGGCCATCGGCGAAGACGCGTTCCAGGAATGCGATACCGTGGGTATCACCCGGCCTTGCGTCAAGCACAACTTCCTGGTGCGCGACGTCAAAGACCTGGCCGAGACCATGCGCCGGGCGTTCTACATCGCCCGTACCGGGCGGCCCGGTCCGGTGCTGGTCGATATCCCCAAAGATATCAGCCTGCAGCCGTGCAAGTATGTTCCGCCCAAGGGCGAGATCGCCATGCGCTCGTATGCGCCCGTCAACAAGGGCCACCAGGGGCAGATCAAGAAGGCGGTACAGATGCTGCTGGCCGCCGAGCGTCCCATGATCTACGCCGGCGGCGGTGTCATCCTGTCCGATGCCGCGGCCGAGCTGCGGCATGTGGCCGACCAACTGGGCGCGCCTTGCACCACCACGCTGATGGGCCTGGGCGGGCTGGCCGGCACCAGCCGCCAGTACGTCGGCATGCCGGGCATGCACGGCACCTACGAAGCCAACATGGCCATGCAGCACTGCGACGTGCTGCTGGCGGTGGGCGCGCGCTTTGACGACCGGGTCATCGGCAACCCCAGGCACTTCGCGCAGAATGCCCGCAAGATCATTCACATCGACATCGATCCCTCGTCGATTTCCAAGCGGGTGCGGGTTGATGTTCCCATCGTGGGCAATGTGAAAGACGTGCTGGTCGACCTGAGCGCGCAATACGATGCCGCGCGCGCGGACACCAAGCCGGCGCCGCTGGACAAGTGGTGGCAGCAGATCGAAGCCTGGCGTGGCAAGGAATGCCTGAAATACGCCAATTCCGATGAGGTCATCAAGCCGCAATATGTGGTCGAAAAGCTCTGGGAAGTGACCGGCGGCGACGCCTTCGTCACGTCCGACGTGGGCCAGCATCAGATGTGGGCGGCGCAATACTACAAGTTCGACAAACCCCGGCGCTGGATTAACTCCGGCGGCTTGGGCACCATGGGCGTAGGCCTGCCGTACGCCATGGGCGTGCAAATGGCCAATCCGGGCGCGGACATCGCCGTCATCACTGGCGAAGCCTCCATCCAGATGAACATCCAGGAGCTGTCCACCTGCCACCAGTACCACCTGACGCCCAAGATCATCTGCCTGAACAATCGCTTCCTGGGCATGGTGCGCCAGTGGCAGCAGATCGACTATGGCTCGCGCTATTCCGAGTCGTACATGGATTCGCTGCCCGATTTCGTCAAGGTGGCCGAGGCCTATGGCCATGTCGGCTTACGTATCGAGCGTCCGGCCGATGTCGAGCCGGCACTGCGCGAAGCATTCAAGAAGCACAAGGATCGCCTGGTTTTCCTGGATTTCATCACCGACCGTACCGAAAACGTGTGGCCCATGGTGAAGGCAGGCCGCGGGCTGACCGAGATGCTGCTCGGTTCTGAAGACCTGTAAGGAGGCGACCATGAAACATGTGATTTCCGTGCTCATGGAAAACGAACCCGGTGCGCTGTCGCGCGTGGTGGGGCTGTTCTCGGCGCGTGGCTACAACATCGAGACCCTGACCGTGGCGCCCACCGAAGATGCCACCTTGTCTCGCCTTACCGTCGTCACGGTGGGGTCGGACGAGGTCATCGAGCAGATCACCAAGCACTTGAACCGCCTGGTGGATGTGGTCAAGGTGGTCGACCTGACCGAAGGGGCGCACATCGAGCGCGAGCTCATGCTGATCAAGGTGCGCGCCGTCGGCAAGGAACGCGAAGAGATGAAGCGCATGGCCGATATTTTCCGCGGCCGCATCATCGACGTCACCGACAAGTCCTACACCATCGAACTGACCGGCGTGCAGGAAAAGGTACAGGCGTTCATCGACGCGCTGGACCGCAGCGCCATCCTGGAAACCGTGCGCACCGGCGTGTCCGGTATCGGGCGCGGCGAACGGATCCTGAAAATCTGATGGCCCTTGGGCCTTATCCATCCATCCTAGAATCATCCAGAATCTTATAAATCCGGAGCACACGACATGAAAGTTTTCTACGACAAAGACTGCGATCTTTCCCTGGTCAAAGGCAAGACCGTCGCCATCATCGGCTATGGCTCGCAAGGCCACGCCCACGCACTGAACCTGCATGACTCGGGCGTGAAAGTGGTGGTGGGCCTGCGCAAGGATGGCGCTTCGTGGAACAAGGCCGCCAACGCCGGCCTGGAAGTCAAGGAAGTGGCCGAGGCCGTCAAGGCTGCCGACGTGGTCATGATGCTGCTGCCCGACGAGAACATCGCCTCGGTGTACCGCAACGAAGTGCACGGCAACATCAAGGCCGGCGCCGCGCTGGCCTTCGCCCATGGTTTCAATGTGCACTACGGCCAGGTCGTGCCGCGCGATGACATCGACGTCATCATGATCGCGCCCAAGGCTCCGGGCCACACGGTGCGCTCCACCTATGCGCAAGGCGGCGGCGTGCCCCACCTGGTGGCGGTTCACCAGGACAAGTCCGGCTCGGCCCGCGACGTGGCCTTGTCGTATGCCAGCGCCAACGGCGGCGGCCGTGCCGGCATCATCGAAACCGATTTCCGCGAAGAAACCGAAACCGACTTGTTCGGCGAACAGGCCGTGCTGTGCGGCGGCACGGTCGAGCTCATCAAGGCGGGCTTCGACACCCTGGTGGAAGCCGGCTACGCGCCCGAAATGGCCTACTTCGAGTGCCTGCACGAACTGAAGCTGATCGTCGACCTGATCTATGAAGGCGGCATCGCCAACATGAACTACTCGATCTCGAACAACGCCGAATTCGGCGAATACGAGACCGGCCCCAAGATCGTCACCGAACAGACCCGCCAAGCCATGCGCGAAGCCCTGGTGGCCATCCAGACTGGCGAATACGCCAAGAAGTTCATCCTGGAAAATGCCGCGGGCGCTCCCACGCTGACCTCGCGTCGCCGCATCAATGCAGAATCGCAGATCGAACAGGTCGGCGGCAAGCTGCGCGCCATGATGCCCTGGATCGCCGCCAACAAGCTGGTGGACAAATCCAAGAACTGATCGTTCTACGGTAGTACAAGCCGTACATGCCAGGCACACCAGCTGTCCGACTCCCTGCGGGAGTCAGACAGCTGCTCCGCACCTGCATTACCACCGCATTCCCGCGGCATATCAAGGCATCCCCTGGCGGGATGCTTTTTTTATGGATACGTACGGGGGCCGCAAGCCTCCCTGAATAGGTTAACCTTTCAGGTATACGCCGCCACTATCTGTGACTATGCCCAATTTTTCCATGCGCGATTCCGAGAATCGCCACCGCAGCATCTACTTGCTGCCCAATGCTTTCACCACTGCGGCGCTTTTCGCGGGCTTCTACGCCGTGGTGCAGGCCATGAACGATCGTTTCGAAGTCGCTGCCATTGCCATCTTCGTGGCCCTGGTGCTCGATGGCATGGATGGCCGGGTGGCGCGGCTGACCAATACCCAGTCGGCATTCGGCGAACAGTACGATTCGCTGTCGGACATGACATCTTTCGGCGTGGCGCCGGCGCTGGTCATGTACGAATGGATCCTCAACGACCTGGGGCGGTGGGGTTGGCTGGCCGCGTTCGTCTACGTGGCCGGGGCGGCGCTGCGGCTGGCCCGGTTCAATACCAATATCGGGGTGGTCGACAAACGCTTCTTCCAGGGGCTGCCCAGCCCCGCGGCCGCGGCCCTGGTGGCGGGTTTCGTCTGGCTGGCCATCGACAACAAGCTGCCCATCCACGACAACGTGATGGCCTGGGTGGCGTTCTTCCTGACCATGTACGCGGGCGTGACCATGGTGTCCAACGCGTCGTTCTTCAGCGGCAAAAGCTTTGCGCTGGGCCGCAGCGTGCCATTCTGGGGCATCTTGCTGGTGGTGGCCGTGTTCGTGTTCGTGTCCAGCGACCCTCCGGTGGTGCTGTTTGGCCTGTTCGTGTTGTATGGCCTGTCGGGCTGGGTGGTCATGGCTTTGCGCTGGAACCGCGCCCGCCGCCTGCAGCAAGAGCGCCGTTCGCATACCGAATAGCCTGGTGCGCGCCGCTATGCGGCCAGGCTGCGCCTAGCGCCAGCGCCGGTCTTCGTCGTACATGGGGTCCGGCCCCGGGTGAAAGCGCGTTACCTGCCTGCCGTCGCGGCCCATGTACACGTACATCAAAGAATTCCAGACACCCGACTGCTTGTAGCGGTAAGACCACACGACTTGCCGCACGCTGGGCAGGCCCACCTCGTCGATGCGGGCCGGCGGCCCGAATTCGCAGCGCACCTGTTCCGCCGTCCATGTGCCCGTGGCCAGTACCTTGAAATGGGCGTCGGTCAGGATGGGCACCACCTGGTCGACCCGGCCGTCGGGGCCCACATTGGCACCCCAGGCGAATTGGCCCATGGGCTGCTGGGTCCAGATGACGCGTTCGCCGCCGCCCGCTATCGGGCAGCCGAAGTTGGGCCGTCCGTATTGGGCGGACACGTCGGCCAGGGGGGTTCCGGGCGGCACTTGGGCCAGATTGCCGCAACCGGCCAGGGCGCCAGCCGTCGCCAGGGCCGCGGCGCGGCCAGCCAGGCGATGAATATTACAAAACATGCCGGTTCTCCGTTAGGCTGGGTTTCCGCTGCTTTTCCGTCGCGTCCGGCCGGGCCGGCGCGGGGACCGCCCCAGGGCAATCTACCCAATAGGGTAATTCTAGCGAATCAGCTATAATCGTTGCCTGATTTGCCCGGCTATGTGCATGGCCGGGCAAATTGGTATTGATT
>DASPIV010000077.1:0-5102 GCA_035628955.1 Bordetella sp. | reverse complement strand
GCCAGGCGCGGATCCAGCGTCCAGGCCCAGAACGACATGGCCACCATGCCGAATCCGAAGCCGGCCAGGCCTTGTACGAAGCCCGCCACGGCAGCCCCCGCGACAATCACGACTAGCAACGCATCCATCGGCGGCACTTCCTTGGGCTGGACAAGTACAGCCGCGGATCGTAACGCCTGAAACGATTTTCCGCTTGCATCGCGAAAACGGCGGGACTAAATTGAAGGTGCCAGGCGTTCTGACACCCATGCGTGCGAAGCTTGGCAAGAGCGCCCCATACTCGTCCCGAGATTGGGGCGCTCTTCATTTCAGGAGCGTAATCGCCATCCCCGACCCGCCAGGCCCCTGCCTGCGATCAGTTGCTATATAAGGGTTCGCCGCAATCGCCTACCCGCTTGATGCTCTTGAGCACCGACCACGCGCGCCGCTGCGCTTCGGCCAGCTGGCTATAAGGTTCCCAGTCCGGCGGATGCCATGCGCGCTCGGTGTCCGGGCGGCCTTCTTTATACGACGCGACCACCAGCCGGTACTGTCCGCCGGGCGACTCCACCACGTCGCAATGAATGCGGTAGTCTCCGATGCGCACGCCTTTTGCGATATTCATGAATATCCACCGGTATGAAAAACCTGGTCATGTACCGAGGGTATCCGCCGGGTGCGACAGATTCATGACTTGCGCCGCCAGAACCTGAACCGCGGACGCGGTCTGACGCCGCGCCGCATGCAGGCGTTCTTGGTAACATCGCGGGCATGAATCGCCACTTCCATCATCGCAACCTGCCCCATTTGCTGTTGTACGCGCGCGAGGCGCTGATGGCGCACTTCCGGCCCATCCTGAACCAGGCCGGGGTCACCGAGCAACAGTGGCGGGTGCTGCGTACGCTCAGCGACCTGGAACCCATGGAACCCAACCAGATCGCCGCCAGTTGCCAGATATTGCGGCCCAGCCTGACGCGCATGCTGCTCGGCATGGAACAGGCGGGCCTGATCGCAAGAGAACGCTCCAGCGCCGACCAGCGCCGGCAAGACATCTCGTTGACGCCCAAGGGGCGCAAGCTCATCGAGCGCATGCGTCCGTTAGTAGACAAGCGCTACGAGAACCTGGAAAAAACCGTGGGCAAGGATAGGCTCGAGCGCCTGTACCGCGATATCGACGCGGCCATCGAACTGGTCAAGCGCGAGCCGCCGGCGGTCTGAAGGCCGCGCCGGCGGCCAGGGCCATCAAGGGCGCGGCGGCACCGGCCCGCCCTGGTGGGCAAAACACCCCACGTCCAGCACGGTGCCGGAAATCGTGGCGGCCGCATCCGACAACAAGAACGCCGCGGCCGCGGCCATGTCCGCGGGCACCACCGGCCGGCCCGCCACCGACCCCACGGCATTGCGGCCGAACTTCGACGCATCGGCGCCCATACGCCCCAGGCTCATGCCGGACACAATGCCGCCGCCCCCCGGAATCAAGGTATTGACGCGGACGTGCTGGTGGAAGTGGTCATACGCCATGGCCGCTCCCAGCGCCACCAGGCCCCCCTTGCTGGCGCTGTAGGCCGCCATATTGGGCTTGCCCCAGCCTGCGCCGGAGCCGACATTGACGATGGCGCCGCCACCCTGGCTGGCCATATGTGGAATAACCTGGCGTGAGCACAGGTACACGCCCTTCAGGTTCACCGCCATGATACGGTCCCACAGCGCCTCGTCGGTATCGAGTATGGTGCCCAGCGGGCCGATGGCCGCATTGTTCACCAGGCCATCGATGCGGCCGTAGCGGCCCAGCGTATGGTCCACGATGCGCGCCACGTCTTCGGCGCGCGACACATCGGCTTCCAGCAGATCGGCCTGCACGCCGGCCTGCTCGAGCTCGGCCCGCACCTGCTGGATGCCGTCGCGGGCCGTGCTGGATACCTGGGCCGATTCCAGCCCGAACGCCACGACCTGCCAGCCGGCCCGGGCCAGCCCCACCGTCAGGCCCGCCCCGATGCCGTAGGTGCCGCCGGTAATGATGACGGTCTTCATTGCATGGCCCCTTGGCGCGGCAAAGGCAGGATCGCATTGATCTGCCCCGTGCCGAAACTGGCGAAGTATTCCGTGACGATCTCGGCGGGCTGGTCGTAGGCATCCCAACCGAGCAGGCCCAGCAGCATGGCGGTGTCGTGCATGCCGCCCTCGCCTTCGCACAACCGGGCGTACTCGGGCAGCATCGCGCAGAAGGTCTTCCAGTCGCCCTGGCGCCACAGGTCCACCACGCGCAGATCCACCTGGCGAAAGAATTCCCGGCTGATGCTGTGGATGGATTCCTCGGGGCTGCCGTTGTCATTGAAACGGTGCGACAACGACCCGCTGGCCAGCACTGCCACGTTGCTGTCGCTGCGTTCGATGGCCTCCAGGACCGCCGCGCCCAGCCTGCGGCTGTCGTCCAGCTTGTGCCAGGCACACCAGCCGGCCATCGAGACCACCTTGAAATGACCGCCGTGATTCATATAGCGCATCGGCACCAGCGTGCCGTACTCCAGTTCCAGACTGCCGATCTCGTGGGAGCGCGTGGCCACGCCGCGGCGCCGGAACCTGCACAGGCCCGGCGCCGCAGGTGCCAGGCCTGCGGAATGCCTGGCCCCAGGGCCTATCAGGAAGCGCCGCTGGTGCGCGGCACGACGGGCGCCGTAGTGGCCGATGTGGCCGGCTCCATCAGTTTGCTGGCGCACAGGTCCGCGGCGCCGTCCACGGGCGCCTTGGCATCGGCAAACGTCACCCAGCCGCCTTTCTCGATCATCGAGTCGCGCTTCCACGAATCAGCGGACTGCAGCGCCGCCAGCGCAGCCTGCGCATCGGGCGCGGCCATGAAGCGATGCACGCAAATACCTGCCGCCAATTGGGCCACGGCCGTTTGAGTGGAAGCCTCGGCCTGCTTGGCCGCGGTGGCTCCGGTTACCCAGCCGCCGGCACTGAAGCCGACAACCATCGTCAACACTGCTGCGCCCACGCAGGACCATAGCCAGATGGTTTTGCTTGGTTTGTAGTCGCTCCACGTCTTCATTGGGCTATTGGACATATCGTTCTCCTTGGTGGTTGCGCCGATCAGGAAACTCACGGCGCGACTCACTGTAGTGCAGTTAGCGTCTCAAGTTAGGACGGAATTACCCTTACCTGATGTAACAGCACGCGGCATGGCGCTTGCTGGCCGGGCGCGGGTGCAACCCCTTCAAGGAGCATTCCATGACCGACAACCTTCAGGACCGCGGCCCGCGCGACCGTACGCGCGTGGACATTACAGAAGAATGGGAATGCCGCTACTGGAGCGACAAGTTCGGCGTGACGGTGGAGCAACTGCAAGAAGCCGTGCACCAGGTCGGCCCGTCTGCCGAGGCCGTGCAATCCTATCTGGCTACGCCGGCCACGGGCCGCACCACATAGCGTCCAGCCGTCGATGCCGGCGGCGCGGCCATGCCGTCATCCTTTGCAGGCCGCCATGCCCGCCAGGAAGTTCGCGCGCAGCTCGTCGATGTTATTGAAGCTCTTCGAATAAAACAGCGTGCCGGTGCTGCCGTTCTCGGAGCGAGGTTCGAACTCGGTCAGGTACACCGTGCGAGTGCCGTTGGTGGCATACAGCCGCCATGCCTCCCACCGGTCGCCGAATACTTGCATGCGCAATTCCGGCTTGCTGTCGCCCGGCGTCGTCTTTTCCAGATAGGGCCTGACGCAAGCCGCAAGCGCCTTGGGCGCCAAGTCGCTGGTGCGGCTCTCCCGCCCGTCGGTGTCGGCCTTGAACTCCGAGATGAGGTTCGATGAACACCCCGCCAAAGCCAGTGAGGCTCCGAGCGCCAGCAATGTCAGTCTATGGGCCATAACCGTCCTTTCCATGTGGATCGCAAGGACGTGATCATAGCGCCCCGGGGCACTTTCGCGGCTTTCTTGGCCTGGATCAAGCGGGTATTGCGGCGCCTTCGCGTACGGGCTTGTCCACATATCTGCAACGGAGTCTGATGGGTTCCTTTGATTCAAGGAAACTCTCATGACCGCCATGATGAAAGCCGCAATATTCGTCCAGCCCGGCCGGATCGAACTTGCCGACAAACCCATTCCCGACGTCGGCCCCAACGATGCCTTGCTGCGCATCACCACTACTACGCTGTGCGGCACGGACATTCATATTCTCAAGGGGGAGTATCCGGTGGCGACTGGCCTCACCGTGGGGCACGAGCCGGTCGGCATCATCGAGAAACTGGGCAGTGCCGTCGTGGGCTACCAGGAAGGGCAACGGGCAATCGCCGGCGCCATCTGCCCCAATTTCAATTCGTACGCGGCCCAGGATGGCCTGGCATCGCAGGACGGCAGCTACCTGATTCCGCGCGGCCTGTGCGGCTGCCACGGCTACAAGGCTACCGCAGGCTGGCGCTTCGGCAACATCATCGATGGCACTCAGGCCGAGTATGTGCTGGTGCCCGATGCCCAGGCCAACCTGGCGCCGGTTCCCGATGGCCTGACCGACGAACAAGTACTGATGTGCCCCGACATCATGTCCACGGGATTCAAGGGCGCCGAGAACGCCGGCATCCGCATCGGCGACACCGTCGTGGTGTTCGCGCAGGGGCCGATAGGCCTATGCGCGACCGCGGGCGCCCGCCTTTCGGGTGCCAGCACCATCATCGCCGTCGACGGCAACGACCACCGGCTTGCCATCGCCAGGCAAATGGGCGCGGATGCCGTCCTGAATTTCAGGCAATGCGACGTGGTGCAAGAAATCATGTCGCTGACCCGGGGACGCGGCGTCGACGCCGCCATCGAGGCGCTGGGCACCCAGTCGACATTCGAATCGGCCCTGCGCGTACTGAAACCGGGCGGCACGCTGTCGAGCCTGGGTGTGTACTCCGAAGACCTGCGCATCCCGATCGAGGCTTTCGCCGCAGGCCTGGGCGACCACAAGATCGTCACCGCACTATGCCCCGGCGGAAAAGAACGCATGCGGCGCCTGCTCAACGTGGTCGAAGCGGGCCGAGTCGATCTGGGCTTGCTGGTCACGCACGAGTATCGGCTCGATGACATCGTGGCCGCCTATGACCTGTTTGCCAACCAGCGCGACAACGTACTGAAAGTGGCGATCAAACCTTAGC
>DASPIV010000076.1:0-3640 GCA_035628955.1 Bordetella sp. | reverse complement strand
GCGCCCGTGCGCCGATGATCAGGTTTTCGGCCACGGTGAACTCGGGAAACACCCGCCGCCCTTCCGGCACGATGCTGATGCCCTTGCGGATGATCGCATCCGGCGCCTGGCGCTCGATGCGTACGCCCATGAATTCGATGCCGCCGCCGCGTACTGGCTGCAAGCCCAGAATGGATTTCAGCAAGGTGCTTTTGCCCGCCCCGTTGGCGCCCAGCAGGGTCACGAATTCACCGGTGGCGACATCCAGGCTGCATTGCTTCAGTGCTTGCACGCGGCCGTAATAGGTATCGATGCGGTCGATCTTAAGCATGCTGTGCTCCCGCGCCCAGGTAGGCGGCAATCACTTTCTCGTCGCGCTGGACTTCCTGCGGGGTGCCATCGGCGATCTTGTGACCGTACTCCAGCACCACAATGTGCTCGCACAGGCCCATCACCAGCTTGATGTCATGCTCGATCAACACCACCGTGTAGCCCAGCCCGTGCAGTTTCAGGATCAAGTTGCGCAGGGCGATGCGTTCTTGCAGGTTCAGGCCCGCGGCCGGCTCGTCCAGCAGCAGTATCTTGGGGTCGGTGGCCAATGCGCGGGCAATATCCAGCTGGCGCTGCTCGCCGTAGGGCAGGTTGGCCGCCAGTTCGTCGGCCTTGCCTTCCAGCCCCACGTACGACAGCAGTTCCAGCGCACGCTCGCGCGTGGCGCGGCGTTCGGCGCGTTCGGCAGGCAAGCGCAGTATCGATGCCAGCACGCCGGCGCGGGTGCGGTCCTGCCGTCCTATCATCACGTTCTCGGCCAGCGTCAGGTCGGGAAACACCATGATGTTCTGGAACGTGCGGGCCACGCCCAGGCGGTTGATCTGGTGCAGCTTCAGGCGGCTGATCTCGGTGCCGTTGAAATGGATCGAACCGGCGGTCGGTACATAGATACCGCTGACCACGTTGAACAGCGACGTCTTGCCCGCGCCGTTCGGCCCGATCAGGCCGTGGATGACGTTGGCTTGCATCTTGAACGACACCTCGGAAAGCGCCTTGACGCCACCGAACGAAAGAGTCAGATTGTTGACGGACAGCATGCTTACCTCGCGCGCAGGAACTTGAGCTTGTTGGGCAGGTCGACCAGTCCCTTGGGCAGGAACAGGATCACCAGCGCCAGCAGCAGGCCATAGACCAGCACGTTGTATTGGCCGAACTCCTGCGCGTACTCTTCGATGATGGTCAGCGCGAAGGCCCCGATGATCGAGCCGTAGATATTGCCGATACCGCCCACGAAGGTCATGATCAAGAACAGCACCGACACGTTGATGCCCAACCGGTCGGGGTCGATGAAACCGTCGTAGTGCACGAACAGCGTGCCTGCGAAGGCGGCAAACAGCGTACTGACCGTGAACGACAGCACCTTGTAGCGAAACACCGGTATGCCCAGCGATTGCGCGGCCAGTTCATTGTTGGCGATCGCCTGCAGCGCATCGCCGGTACGGGAATCGATCACCCGCCGCAAAATGACAAAACCGGCGAACATGCACAGCAGTACGTAGTAGTAATAGCCCAGGTCGCTAGTCAGCGACCAGCCGAAGAACTCGGGCGCCGGCACGCCGGTCAGGCCCGACGGCCCGCCCGTGATGCTGCTGTTCTTGTTAATGACCTGGATGATCACAGCAACGGCGATACTGGCCAGCGCCAGATAGTGGCCGCTGGTGCGCAGCACCAGCATGCCCACCAGGCAGCCCAGCACGCCGACCGCGGCCGTGGCGATCGGCACCGCCGCCAGGTAAGGCATGCCGGCCTTGACCATCATGCCCGACAGATACGCCGCCAGGCCGAAGAAGGCGGCATGGCCGATCGAGATCTGGCCGGTATAGCCGGCGAACAGCGTCAGTCCCATGACCACGATGGCATAGGTGGCGGCGCGCACGCCCAGGTGGGTGATGAAAGGATCGTTCAGGATGACCGGCAGTGCGATCAAGACCAGCGCGCACAGCGCGGTTGCGTACTTGCGGCAAGACATGATGGTGGCGTCCTTCCTAGACTTTCTTGATCTGCTTCTTGCCCAGGAGACCGTTGGGCTTGACCAGGATGATGAGCAGCAGGATCGAGAACGAAACCAGATCCTTGTAGGCGGAATTGATCAGCAGCGTACCGAATTGCTCGATCACCCCCAGCATGATGCCGCCCAGCACGGCGCCCGACAGCAGGCCCAGGCCACCCAGCAGGGCGGCGGTAAAGCCCTTGAGCATGATCAGGTTGCCCATGTCGAACGACAGCACAGCGATAGGCGCATAGACGATGCCCGCCGCCGCCCCCAGCGCCGAGCACAGCGCCACCGTGAAATTGTTGATGCGCGACACGTTGATACCCATCATGCGCGCGGTGGTCTTGTCCTGCGCCACGGCACGCACCGACAGGCCCAGCGGCGTACGCGTGAACAGCAGGTACAGCAGCAGCATGATCAACAGGGTCATGCCGATCACGATCAGGTATTGGTCGCTGATCTGTACCGAGCCGATCCGGGCCGTATGCTCGCTCAGGGGCGGGAAGCGGTATGCCGAAGAACCGAACACCAGTTGCGCGGCGCTGCGCAGCAAGATGAACAACGCCACGGTCATCATGAACAGCGACAGCTGGTTGGCATTCTCCAGCCGCCGCATGAACACCCGCTCCAGTACCGACCCGAACAGCAGCGCCGCGGCGATCGCCAGCGGAAAGGCCAGCCACATCGACAAGCCCAGGTCCACGTGGAAAACATAGCCCAGGAATGCGCCCACCATGAAGATTTCGCCTTGCGCGAAATTGATGATGTCCATGCCGCGGAACACCAGCGTGATCGCCAGGGCGATCATGGCATAGGTGCTGCCCACGGATAGCCCGTAAATCAGTTGCTGCAGAAAATGGTCCATTTCCCGATCTCTACCCAAACGTTCGGGTTGCACTGTATGGGCAGGCGCAAGCGCTGGCAATCTAGTATTTACCCGAACGTTTGGGTAAACAGACAAAATTGCTATCATTCGCCCAAAAGGAATGAGCGCCATGAAAGGAAAGCAGTCGCCGGTGACCCTGCGTTCACTGGCACAGCAGTTGAACGTCCACGTCTCGACCGTGTCGCGGGTGCTCAACGGCACCGACGACGATGCCCGCACGGCTGCCGCACCCGAAACCGTCGAGCGCATCCGCGAACTGGCGCACCAGCTCCATTACCGGCCCAATCCGCATGCCATCGGCCTGCGCACCCAGAAAACACGCACCGTCAGTGTGCTGGTGCCACAGTTGTCCGACCTGGTGGTGGCCACTATTTACGAAGGCATCGACGCGGCGGCGGCCGACCGCCGCTACCTGACTTTCGTGGCCAATACGGGTGACGTGCCCGCGCGCCAGCGGCAGTTGGGCGAAATGGCGCTGGACCGCCGCGTCGAAGGGCTGATCTTTGGCGACGCCCGGCGCGACGACACCGGCTTCCTGGATGAAACCGCCAAGCGCGGCGTGCCCATGGTGCTGGTCAGCCGCCACGTGGGCCGGCACTGTTCAGTTACCTGCGACGACCTGGCCGGCGGCCGCATGGCGGCCGAACACCTGCTGGCGCTGGGGCATCGCCAGATCGCCGTGCTGGCTGGCGAGCAATATGCCAGCACAGGCTGCGACCGCAGCGCCGGCT
>DASPIV010000075.1:0-2763 GCA_035628955.1 Bordetella sp. | reverse complement strand
TGCGCCAGCGAATCTTCGTCTGGGGGGCCGATGGACGATTTGCCTGAGAGTGCAGCCGTGGCTATTGAACGAGCGGGATCAGGCGGTGCTCAGCATCCAGGCAGACCAGCTGGTGTCTGTTGTCATACGCCGTAGCGGCGCCCAGCTACAGGTCGGCCAGGCGCGCTGCGAGGTTGCCGCCCCCCTGCACGAAAGGCAGTGGTACGAACTGCGCGTTATTGGCGACCAGGGGCGCATCCAGCTGATGCAAACCCCGTTATCCGCCACGGCATCCAGCCGGCCATCCAGCGTGGCTACCCTTGAAGTGGCGCGCCCGTTGGGGCAAGCCACCCAGGTGGTATTCGCCGCCGCGCCCCTGAAGCAGGATGGCACGTTCCATCAACACTTCAACGGCCGTATCGAGCACCCGTTCTGGCTCGAAGGGGTGCACGATGCGCCGGCTCCCTTGATGCCCCATGCCTATCTGTATCCCACCCTATTGGCGTGGTGGGACTTCAGTCAGGACATCGAATCATTGAGCATATCGGACCGGGGGCCATTCAAGCTCCACGGGAGAATGGTCAATCTTCCCACCCGGGCTGTCCGCGGCCCGTTCTGGACCGGCCAAAGCATGAGCTGGACGGCGTCCCCCGCCGAATACGCCGCCGTGCATTTCCATGAAGACGACCTGTACGACTGCGATTGGGCCACGGACTTCGAGTTCGCGGTGCCCACGGACCTGCCCAGCGGCGTGTACGGGATACGACTGAGAGAACGCCCGGGCGACGCCGCGGGCGCAGAAGACGTGGTTCCGGTTTTCGTGCTTCCCAAGGCCGGCGGGCCCCGCGCGCGGGTGGCGCTGGTCATGTCCACCTACACATATCAGATCTACGCGAACTACGACCGGAAAAACTACGACGACTCGCTGAAAGCCCGCATGGCGGAGTGGCGAACCTACCCGCATCATCCGGCAGAGAACAAACAGTTCGGCTTGTCTTGCTACAACCTGCACGCCGATGGCAGCGGAGTCACTTTCTCGACGGCGCGGCGCCCGATCTTGACCATGCGCCCGGCCTACATCGCCTATACCGACGCGCGCGGGTCCGGGCTACGCCATTTTGCGGCGGATATGCACATAGTGGCGTGGCTGGAAGCGAAAGGTATCGAGTTCGACATACTGACAGACCATGAACTCGAGAAACAGGGCGTAGGTGCGCTTCATGCGTACCAGGCTGTCCTGACCGGCACGCATCCCGAGTACCAGTCCAAAGCCAGCCTGGACGCCTTTCGCGACTATATCGATGGCGGCGGCCGCCTTGCCTACCTGGGCGGCAACGGATTCTATTGGCGGGTGGCCACAAGCGAAACCGTACCCGACACCTTGGAAGTGCGCCGTGCGGAAACCGGTGTGCGTTCCTGGATTGCCCAGCCTGGCGAGTACTACCACGCATTGGACGGCAGCTACGGCGGGTTGTGGCGCAATAACGGGCGAGCGCCGCAGCAGCTGGTTGGCGTGGGCTTCAGTGCCCAAGGGAAGTTCGAAGGCTCGTACTACAAACGGCTGGATGCTTCGTACGACCCGCAGTTCGCCTGGATGTTCCAGGGCATTTCCGACCAGCGCCTGGGTGACTTCGGCTATTCAGGCGGCGGGGCAGCCGGCTTCGAGCTGGATCGTGCCGACCCCTTGCTGGGCACGCCCGCCCAGGCAGCGATACTTTGCCGCTCTGAAGGGCATTCCGCTACCTTCGGCGCCACGTTGGAAGAACTGATCGCTCCGCCGGCCTACAAAGAAGGCGACAAAGCGGCATCGCTGGTGCGGGCGGAAATCGTTTATTTCGAAAACGACTACGGCGGCGCGGTTTTTTCCGTGGGTTCTATTACGTTCTGCGGCAGCCTGCCCTGGAACAACTTCGACAACCCCATTTCCACTCTGCTGGGAAATGTACTCGACCATTTTTGCCGCGCCGGCAAGGGCCTGGCCTGATCCCCGATCCGCAATGGAGTAGAGAATGTACGACGCAAAAAATTACCCCGCATCCGCTGCGCTATACGCGCAAGCGAAACAGTACCTGCCCGGCGGCAATACCCGCACCACGGTATTCGAAAAGCCTTTTCCCTTGTACGCGTCACGCGGCAAGGGGTGCTATGTATGGGACGTGGACGGCAACAGGCGCATCGACTGCATCAATAACTACACGGCCATGATCCATGGGCACGCGCATCCCGCCATCCACCAGGCGGTCGTGAAACAGATGGAAAGCGGCACCTGCTTCGGAATGCCGACCGAATCTGAAATTCTGCTGGCGCAAGAGCTGGTGCGACGCCTGGATTCGGTGGAAACGGTGCGCTTCACGAATTCGGGTACCGAAGCAGTGATGATGGCCATCAAGGCGGCCCGCGCCTACACCGGACGCCCCAAGATCGCAAAGGTGGAAGGTGCCTACCACGGCAGCTACGACCCGGCTGAAATCAGCCTGGATCCCGGCCCCAAGAACTGGGGCGGCCAAGCGCCGAATTCGGTTCCCTATGCAAAAGGAACGCCGGCCAGCGTAGTCGATGACGTTATCGTGCTGCCGTTCAACGACCCCGAAAAGGCGAAGGAACTGATTTCGCAGCACGGCAAGGCGCTGGCCGCGATCCTGATCGATCCTTTGCCGAACCGGGCTGGCCTGATCCTCGCCACAGAGGCTTTTCTTCAAGCCATACGCACGGCTGCGGACGCAGTGGGAGCGCTGGTCATATTCGATGAAGTGATCTCCTTTCGCCTGAGCCATGGCGGAGCAC
>DASPIV010000074.1:0-4145 GCA_035628955.1 Bordetella sp. | reverse complement strand
GGCCCAGCGCCAGCGCCTTGCGGGTAACGAAGATGGTCTGCGGCATCGGGCCTTCGACCGCGTCCACCAGCAGCAGCACGCCGTCCACCATGGACAGCACGCGCTCGACCTCACCGCCGAAGTCGGCGTGTCCCGGGGTGTCGACGATGTTGATGTGCGTGCCTTCGTATTCAACGGCACAGTTCTTGGCCAGAATGGTGATGCCGCGCTCTTTTTCCAGATCGTTCGAGTCCATGACCCGTTCGGAGACTGCCTGGTTCTCGCGGAAGGTACCGGATTGGCGCAGCAACTGGTCAACCAGGGTGGTTTTGCCGTGGTCGACGTGGGCAATGATGGCGACGTTGCGCAGGGCGCGAGTCATAGCGGGTCCTTTAGGGTCTGTGTGGCGGGCAGCAAGCCCGCCGGCAATTCGGTCAATGCAAGCAGAGCCTGCTTGGGGTCGGTCATGGCCTGCAAGGCCTCTAGCGTGACGGCGCGGTCCAGCGAAAACGGCCCGACGTGCGTGCGCCGCAGCGCCGCCAGGTGGGCATAGCAGCCCAACGCCCGCCCGATGTCCTGGGCCAGGGTGCGAATATAGGTGCCCTTGCTGCAAGCCACTTCGATCTCGGCCCGCGTGCCCGACAGCGACAGCAAGTCGATGCGGTAAATAGTGATCTGGCGCGGCGGGCGTTCGAGCTCGATGCCCTGGCGCGCGTACTCGTACAAAGGCTTGCCGTCTCGCTTGAGCGCCGAATACATCGGCGGCACCTGCTCGATGATGCCCTGGAAACGTGACAGGGTCAGGCGCAGCGCCGCCTCGGTAATACTGTAATCCTCGGCCGCGCGCGCTACCACATGGCCGGTAAGGTCGCCCGAGTCGGTTTCCTCGCCAAACTGCAAGGTAGCGTGGTAGGCCTTGTCGGCGTTCAGCATCGCGCCGGAAATCTTGGTGGCGCGGCCCATGCAGCACACCAGCAGGCCGGTGGCGAACGGATCCAGTGTACCCGTGTGCCCCGCCTTGGCGGCGTCCATGCTGCGCCGGGCGCGTTGCAAGGCGTGGTTACTGGACAAGCCCACGGGCTTATCCAGCAACAGGACACCGTCGAGCGCAAGCCCGCGTCGTTTGGCCATCGTCGAATCCGGAAAAAAGTTGCAGCAGCGACGACAGCCGGTCAGCGCTGGTCTTCAGGTTCGTCGGGCTCGTCCGCGGCCGGACCGGGTCGGTTGGCGCGGTCGATGAGAGCCGACATTTCGATGCCGCGCGCGATCTGGGCATCGTGTACGAAGCGCAGCGTGGGCACGGTATGGATGTGCAACAGCTTGTATAGCTGCGAATGCAGCCAGCCAGCCTTTTCGTTGAGCAGCGCCGTGGCGGCATCGGGCTCGGCGCCCAACACTGTGAAATACACCTTGGCGTGCGCGTAATCGGCCGACAGTTCCACGCCGGACAGCGTTATCAATCCGGCGCGAGACATGTCGATCTCGCGCTGGATGAGGCCGGCCAGATCCTTCTGGATCTGGTCGGCCAGCCGCAAATTGCGGCCGGGGATGGATTTGGACTTGTGACGGCTCATGAACGACCTGAGGATACGCCGCGTACCTTACAGGGTACGCGCGATCTCCTTGATTTCGAAGACTTCCAGCTGGTCGCCCACCTGAAGGTCATTGCTGCCGCGCAGAGTCAGGCCGCAATCGAAGCCCGACTTGACCTCCTTGACGTCGTCCTTGAAGCGGCGCAGCGAATCGAGCTGGCCGGTCCAGTGAACCACGTTGTTGCGCAGCAGGCGGACTTGCGAATCGCGGCGCACCAGGCCGTCGAGCACCATACAACCGGCAACACTGCCGATGCGCGATATGGAATAGACCTCGCGGACCTCGACCAGGCCGATGACCTCTTCTTTTTTCTCGGGCGCCAGCATGCCGGACATGGCTGCCTTCACCTCATCTACCGCATCGTAGATGATGTTGTAGTAGCGCACATCGATGCCGTTGGACTCGGCCAGCTTCTTGGCGCTTTGTTCGGCGCGCACGTTGAAGCCGATGACGACTGCGTTCGAGGCGATGGCCAGGTTGATATCGCTTTCCGAGATGCCGCCGACCGCCGCATGCACCACTTGCACGCGCACTTCGTCGGTGGACAGCTTGGTCAGGGATGACACCAGGGCCTCTTGCGAACCCTGCACGTCGGTCTTGACGATGAGCGCCAGCGTTTGCGTGCCCTCGCCCAGGTTGTCGAACATGGACTCGAGCTTGGCGGCCTGCTGGCGCGCCAGCTTGACGTCGCGGAACTTGCCTTGGCGGAACAGCGCGATTTCGCGCGCCTTGCGTTCGTCGACCATGGCGATGAGTTCGTCGCCGGCAGCCGGGACTTCGGTCAGGCCCTGGATTTCGACCGGGATGGAGGGGCCGGCTTCCTGGATCGGCTTGCCGTTCTCGTCGACCATGGCGCGGACCCGACCAAAGCTGGCGCCGGCCAGCACGACGTCGCCGCGCTTGAGGGTGCCGCTTTGTACCAGGATGGTGGCGACCGGGCCGCGGCCCTTGTCGAGGCGGGCCTCGATCACCAGGCCCTTGGCCGGTGCTTCGACGGGCGCCTTGAGTTCCAGGATTTCGGCCTGCAGCAAGACGTTTTCGAGCAGATCGTCGATACCGGCGCCAGTCTTGGCCGACACAGGCACGAACGGCACTTCGCCACCGTATTCTTCAGGCACGACTTCTTCGGCCACCAGTTCCTGCTTGACGCGGTCGGGGTTGGCATCGGATTTGTCGATCTTGTTGACCGCCACGACCAGCGGCACGCCGCCCGCCTTGGCATGGTGTATGGCTTCGCGGGTTTGCGGCATGACGCCGTCGTCGGCCGCCACCACCAGGATGACGATGTCGGTTGCCTTGGCACCACGAGCCCGCATGGCGGTAAACGCCTCGTGGCCCGGGGTGTCCAGGAAGGTGACCATGCCGCGGCCGGTTTCGACGTGATAGGCGCCGATATGCTGGGTGATGCCGCCGGCTTCACCCGACGCGACCTTGGCGCGGCGGATGTAGTCGAGCAGCGAGGTCTTGCCGTGGTCGACGTGGCCCATGACGGTAACCACGGGTGCCCGCGGCAACGATTCCACTTCGCTGGTGACCGGGGTTTCGTCCAGGAAGGCTTCCGGGTCGTCGAGCTTGGCGGCAATGGCCACGTGGCCCAGTTCCTCGACCACGATCATGGCGGTTTCCTGGTCCAGCACTTGGTTGATGGTGACCATCTGGCCGAGCTTCATCAATTGCTTGATGACCTCGGCGGCCTTGACGGACATCTTGTGAGCCAGGTCGGCCACGCTGATGGTTTCGGGCACGTGCACTTCGCGGGCGATGAATTCCTGCGGCGCGGGCTCGTGGCGGCGATCGGCTTGCTGATGACGATTGTTGCGGCCACCCTTGCCGCCGCCCTTGCCACCGGCACGCCAGCCATCGCGACTGGGCGCGGCCGGCTTGGTGTCGGCGGGTTTCTTGCGCGAGGCGTCGTCGCTCCAGGTGGACGCGACTTCGGCGGTCTTGATGGTTTTCTTGGAACCGCTCACACCCGGCTTGGCGTCTTTCTTGGCGCCAGGCGCAGCCGTCTTGCCAGCCGGCTTGTGCAACGTGCCGGACAGGGCACCGGCCGCTTCGGGCTCGGGGGCACGCAGCACCTTGCGCGGACGGTTCAGCATTTCGCGCAGCGCGGCGGCTTCGGCCTCGGCGGCGCGACGCGCCCCTTCGCGATCGCCGGAGTCGCCGGCGGACGCGGCCAGGACCGGCGCGGCGCGGCGTCCTTCGGAGCGACCCGACTTGGGCGCGGCACGCGCCGGTTCGGCCTGGGAAGTGACAGGTTCGGGCTGCACCGGGGCAGGCTCGGCTACGGGCTCGGAAGCGATTTCGGTTTCTGCGTGCACAGCGGGTTCCGGCGGGGCCTGTTCGGCCTCGCGCTCGGCGGCGGGTTCGGCGATGGCAGGTTCGGCCGGTTCTTCTACCGGCGGCTCTGCCGGCGCGGCCGCCGGTTCAGGTTGGGGCTCAGGCTCGGCCTGGGCCACGGGAGCAGGCGGCGGCTCGACGGCCGGCGGCTGGGACGACGGCCCGACAGCCGCGGGGGTGTCGTCGGACACCGAAGGCGCTTCGGCGGACACAGGCACGGACACCAGCGGTTC
>DASPIV010000073.1:0-3576 GCA_035628955.1 Bordetella sp. | reverse complement strand
GCAAATCCGGTGAATTCCAGTGCGAGCGATGCGTCGAAAATCGGCTGGGCTTGTTTGATCCAGTGGTTCAGCATCATCTTTGTCCAGCGCTGTGCGGCAGGCGCACCCTGCGCCATCCGGGACGCAATCTCGACCGCACGCGCCTCCACTTCTTCATCGGGCAGCGCCAGCGACACCAGATTCATGCGTTCTGCTTCTTCGCCGGTAAAAGTCTCGGCGGTAAGCAGGTAATACTTGGCCTTGGCCATGCCGCACAAAATCGGCCATATGATGGCGGCGTGGTCCCCCGCCGCTACGCCGATTTTCAAATGTCCATCCGAGAACTTGGCATCTTTGGCCACCACGGATACATCAGCCAATAGCAGTGTCGCCAGCCCTGCGCCCACGGCCCAGCCGCGCGCGGCGGTGACGATCGGTTTGCGGCAATCGAGCATGTTGGTGACCAGGTCGCGCGACTCTTTCAGGGCCCGCATCCTGAGCGCATAGTCGTCGCAGACTTTCCGCTCATGCTTCAGGTCGCCGCCGGCCGAGAAAGTCTTGCCATCACCGGTGAAAATGACGACGTTCACGCTATCATCGGCGTCCACATCCCGCCATATTTCCGACACCTCCCGATGCATGATGGCATCCATGGCCCCCATTTTCAGAGGCGAGCGCATCGTAATGCGCAGGACCCTGGGGCTGGGGCGATCAAAAGCGAGTCTTTCGTAACGTGCATAGCGGTCAGTCATTTATTCCTTCCGTCGGGATATAGGCAGGCGTCGGATCGACGCGATTGGATCAGCGCCACTCTGGCAGAATGCAAAAACCATGCCATGAAACCCGCCACCTTTCCAAGGTGGCGTTCCGGCGCCAGATGCGGGCAGTCCTCTGGTAGCAGAAGAAAGTGTACGTGCACTGATCACGCAAAGAGCATTCTGTGTATCCGGTGTCCTCGATCTGTCCAGGCCGATCCCGCACCCGGACGGCTTGCGCCGCTACTGCGCCCGCAACCGGTCCGACAGCTTGCCCACCGTCTTCTGGTCCCGGGCGACAATGCCGGCGAACAGTTCCGGCGCATTGCCACCGGCGTGATCAACAGCGGCTGCAGCTCCTTCCATGTCGCCTACCATCATGATCGCCGAACGTGCCGCCGACATGGTGTCGGCGGGGTAGTATCCAGAAGGGTCGACGGGGTTATCATACGCAGGCCCATCAAGCCCTCTGGAAGGTGACTTCATGAAGATTCAACGTGCTTTACTGATTGGCGGCGTCCTGCTGGCATTTTCCATGCCGGTGCAAGCGGCCAGTGTGGCCTTCATGAACCAGACCATACTTTCCAGTATTCCCAAGCAAGACCGGCCCGACTTCCGGGCCGCGGTCACCCAGCTCCTGGACACCCAGCCCGATGGCGCCGCATCAACCTGGACGGGCTCGACGCCAAGACATGGCTTGCCGGTCACGGTAAAAATGACGGTAGAGCGCACGACCGAAACCCAGAAGGCCAATAAGTGCCGGCTGCTCGATGCCCTGGTCAGCCAGGGCAACCGTTCCGAAAAGTGGGCTTTCTGGTTCTGCAAGCAGGAATCCGGCGAATGGAAGGCCAGCCGTCACTGATCCCGCGCGGTGTCTACAGGTAGGGTGAAGCCAGCCAGATCACCTTGTTGCGCAGCCGCTTGGCGAAGGGCTGGCCGTACAGGTGTTCCAGCGTGACCTGGTGCGCGCCCTGGATGTGGCTATCGATGCGGGCGGTGATCCATTCGGCCAGGGCGCGATCGTAGATCTCGGTGTCCAGCTCGAAATTCAGGCGCAGGCTGCGCGGGTCCAGGTTGGACGACCCGATGTACGACCAGGCGCCGTCCACCGTCATCAGCTTCGAGTGGTCGAATGCCCCGGCCGCGCGCCACACCCGGCAGCCGGTGCGCACGATCTGGTCGAGTTGGGCGTTCATGGCGTAGTTCACCAGGCGCAGGTTGTTGCGGCCCGGAATGACGATGTCGACGATGATGCCGCGCCGGGCGGCCGTGGCCAGCGCCCCGATCAGGGGCTGGTCGGGCAGGAAATAGGGCGATTGAATACGGATATGCCGTTGCGCCACCGCCAGCGCGCCCAGCAGCATGTTGCGGGTGCTGACGACGGCGCGGTCCGGCCCCGAGGGCACGCAGCGCATGGGCACCGTGCCCGGCAGCGGGCCGGCGGGCGGCGGAAACCACGGCGCGCTGTCCAGGGTTTCGTGCGTGGTGAAGTTCCAGTCGTGCGCGAATACCGACATCAACTGCGCCACGACCGGCCCCTCGAGCCGGAAATGCACGTCGCCGTTGGTGCGGTCGCCCGACAGCGCGCGCACGAACGCCGCGCGCACGTTCATGCCGCCGGTAAAGCCGATGCGTCCGTCCACCACCAGAATCTTGCGGTGGCTGCGCAAGTTGGCATAAGGCATGCGCAACACGCCCAGCGGGTTGGTCATGAAGCGGGCCGTGCGCACGCCGCCACGGTGCAGCCTGCGCACGATGGGCGGGCGCGAATAGCGGCTGCCGATGGCATCGATCAGTACGCGCACCTGTACGCCGCGCTCGTGCGCCTCGATCAGGGCCTGGGCCATTTCGATGCCGATGGCGTCGCTGTCGAAGATATAGCTTTGCAGGGCAATGCAGTGGCTGGCATTGCGGATGGCCTGCAGCATGGCGGGGTAAGCTTCGTCGCCGCCTGCCAGCGGACGCACGGTGTTGCCGCCCAGCAGCGGGAAGCGGCTGATCTGGTCGCCCAGGGTTTTCAGCGACGCGAACTGGGCGCTGGAATAGGGCACCACGTCGCTCACCGCGGATTGGGCATGGCCGGCATAGGCCAGCATGGCCTCGTCGCGCTGCTGCGACACGCGCGTCTGGTGCACGCGATTCACGCCCGCCACGAAATAGAACAGGGCGCCGAACAGCGGGGAAAACAGGGCTACGCCCACCCACCCGATGGCGGCGCGCACGTCCTGTTTGGTCATGGCCGCATGCACGGCGGCGCCGGTACCGGCCACCACACTCACCCCGAACACCAGGTGCGGCCAATATTCGTGTAAAAGCTCGTCAAAGCGATCCATAAAAAGCCCGGTAGGAGGTCGCGCCATTGCACTATGCCGGTGCGGCGATGCGCCAGGATAGCAAGGTGTGGCCCCCATGGGGAGCGGCCGTGGCTGGTAGGCAACGCGAAAAAAACTATGTTAGAATTCGCCCTCTTTGCAGTTCCAGTGGTGGCTGTAGCTCAGTTGGTAGAGTCCTGGATTGTGATTCCAGTTGTCGTGGGTTCGAGCCCCATCAGCCACCCCACAGAATTCAAGTGAAATCAGGCGCTTAGGCGAAAGCCAGGCGCCTTTTTGCTTTTGCCGCAATCGTGCCGGCGCTTATGCCATGACGGCCCCTCGATCGAGGGGCCGTTGGCATTTTTGCGCCACCATTTTTATCGATTTTTTCGCGCGACGGAGCTTTTCCCGTGCCTGTGCTTACGCTTTTCTTGGCTGTCCGGATCAACCCGGCAGCCGTTTTCGACGACCCCTGACAACCCTTCTGACAGGAGATAGCCGTGCCTACGCTGACGCTGGGCGCATTCCCA
>DASPIV010000072.1:0-8184 GCA_035628955.1 Bordetella sp. | reverse complement strand
AACCTGATCCAGGCCGCGCTGAATCACTGCCGCCGCATTTCGGGCCAGGGAGCGCAGCAATGAGCGCCATTACCCGCCTCGATCAGAACGCCCGCCGCGCGCGTGCGGTAGTCCATAACGGCACCGTCTACCTGGCGGGCCACACCGCCGACGACCGCGGCGCGGACGTGGCTGGCCAGACGCGCCAGGTGCTGGCCAAGGTCGATGAAATGCTGGCCGCCGCCGGCACCGATAAGTCCAAGGCGCTGAACGTCACCATCTGGCTGCGGCGCATGGCGGACTTCCAGGCCATGAACGAAGTCTACGATGCCTGGATCGTGCCGGGACAGGCGCCGGCGCGCTGCTGCGGTGCCGTCGAGCTGGCGGCGCCCGACATCCTGGTCGAGATCATGGTCACGGCCGCGCTGTAGGCGCCGGCCGCTTTTTCATATCGATTTCAAGGCTGAGCATGTCTACCGATCTTTCCCAGGCGCCCGCCTTTCGCCGCGCCAACCGCATCGCCCGTATCGCGGTGTCCGAGATCCTGCGCATCGGCGCGCGCGCCGCGCAGCTCAAGCGCGAAGGGCGCGACGTCATCGTGCTGGGGGCGGGCGAACCCGACTTCGACACCCCGGACAATGCCAAGGAAGCCGCCATACGCGCCATACGCGCCGGCGACACCAAGTACACCTTGCTGGACGGCACCCTGGCGCTGAAGGCGGCCATTGCGCGCAAGTTCGAGCGCGATAACGGGCTGGCGTACGGGCTGGACGAAATCACCGTGGGGGCCGGCGCCAAGCAGGTGATCCACAATGCGCTGATGGCCACGCTGGACGACGGCGATGAAGTGGTGGTGGGGGTGCCGTACTGGACCTCGTATGCCGACATGATCGCCATCGCCGGCGGCAGGACGGTAGAGGTTGCCTGCCGCGAAGACGATGGCTTCCGCATGCAGCCGGCCGACCTGGAACAGGCCATTACGCCGCGCACGCGCTGGGTGATGCTGAACTCGCCGTCCAACCCCACGGGCGCGGCCTACACCGAGGCCGACCTGCGCGCGCTGGCCGACGTGCTGTTGCGCCATCCGCATGTGTGGCTGATCTGCGACGATATCTACGAGCACCTGATCTACGGCGATTTCGTCTTCCGCACGATGGCGCAGGTCGAACCGCGCCTGAAGGCCCGCACGCTGACGGTCAACGGCCTGTCGAAGGCCTACGCCATGACCGGTTGGCGCGTGGGCTACGCGGGCGGCCCCAAAGAACTGATCGGCGCCATCGCGGTCGTGCAAAGCCAGAGCACCTCGAACCCATGCTCCATCAGCCAGGCCGCGGCCATCGAGGCGCTGGATGGCCCGCAAGACGTGCTGGAAGAACGGCGCCGCTCGTTCCAGGTGCGCCGCGACCTGGTGGTCGACGGCTTGAACGCCATCGACGGCCTGAGCTGCCGGCGGCCGGAAGGCGCTTTCTATACCTATGCCAGTTGCGCGGGCGTGCTGGGCCGGCATACGCCGGCCGGCCAGAAGCTGGCGACCGACACCGATTTCTGCCTGTACCTGTTGCAGGAGCACGATGTGGCCGTGGTGCCGGGCACGGTGTTCGGGCTGGCGCCATACTTTCGCATCAGCTATGCCACATCGCAGGCGCAGTTGCAGACCGCCCTGGACCGCATCGGCCAGGCGGTCGCGCAATTGCGCTGACGCAGGAAAACCACCGCCCGCCACGGCGGGCGGTTCATCGCAGCACAACTTCACAAGGGGAATAATCCATGTTGCGCATCCTGAGCATTGCCACTCTGGCGGCAGCCAGCCTGGCGGCCGCCATGCCGGCCGCTGCCCAAGACAAATGGCCCACGCGGCCCATCACCATCATCGGCGGCTTCCCTACGGGCGCCGGAACCGATCTATATGCCCGTCAACTGGGCATGGGGCTGACCGAGACGCTGGGCGTGCCCATCGTCGTGGACAACCGCACCGGCGCCGGCGGCAACATCGCCTCGGATGTGGTCGCGCGGGCCGCGCCCGATGGCTACACCTATCTGCTGGGAACGGCCGGCACCCATGCCATCAATGCCGCGCTGTACAAGAGCCTGACGTTCGATGTGATGAAGGATTTCACTCACATCGCGCTGCTGGGCGACGTGCCGAACGTATTGCTGGTCAATCCGAAGAAGCATCCGGATATCAAGACGTGCAAAGACCTGCTGGCACTGGCGCGCAAGAATCCGGGCAAGATGAACTACTCGTCCACCGGCAACGGCACCTCGGGCCACCTGGCGGGCGCGCAGTTCACCAACCAGGCCAAGGTCGATATCATCCACGTGCCGTACCGCGGCCAGGGGCCGGCCATGACCGCGCTGCTGTCCGGCGAGGTGGACTTCTTCTTCAACCAGAGCGCGCCGTCCATCGCGGCCGTGCAATCGGGCCAGGTGCGCGCACTGGCGGTGACCGTCTCCAAGCCCATGGTGGCCTTGCCCGGTGTGCCGACCGTGGCAGAGGGCTGCGGTTTGCCGGGTTATGAAAGCAGCACCTGGTATGGCCTGTTCGGACCGGCCAAGTTGCCGGCCGACATCCAGAAGCGCATGAGCGACGCGGTCGTCAAGGAAATTTCCAAGCCGGAATTCCAGAAGTGGCTGATCGAGTCGCAGGGCGTCATCCCCCCCGAAGATGCCAGCCCCGCCGCCTTCGAGCGCGTGCACAAGGCCGACCTGAAGCGCTGGGCCGAAGTGGTGAAGCTGTCGGGCGCCAAGGTCGACTGAGCAACAGATACCTGACTCCCGCGGGGTGTCAGGCACCGAAGCGTGGCCGGGCCGTCTGCCCACAACGGTGTCTAGCGCCCTGGCGGGAGCCAGACACCTGCCTCAGGCACACCCTGCCTGGCCGCGAACAATCAGCCCAGCATCACCACGGCCACGGTCAGCACGCCCAACGCCAGATTGACCGCCACCCAGGTCTTGATAGACTCCATGGCGGCGCCGGCGGCGGGCAACTGGCCCGCCTGCACCGCATTGGCCAGGCGCGGGTACAGCGCAAAGCGGATATGCCCGAAAATGGCCGCCATGACTACCCCCAGGGTGGCCATGACCGTCCAGGCCAGCGGCATGTGGAAGCTGCCGCCCGATTCGGCCGCCTGGCGGGCCGAACGGCCGATCATCCATGCGCCGCTGACCAGGGCCACCGCCACCGACCACATCACCGCCTTCAGGAACCGGCCCAGCACATCGCGCATCAGTTGCAGCCGCTGGGGCGGATCCAGCGCCGCGGCGGCCGGACGCAGGAAACAGTAAGCGAAGATCATGCCGCCCACCCAAAGAATAATGGCCAGGATGTGCGCGAACTTCAGGATGTTGTAGAACATGGGCCTTTCCGGTGATGACGGCGCCAAAGGGGCGGCCGTCCTGCCCCGCATCATATCGCCGCCTCGGCGGACAGGCGCAAATCGACATAAACTTCATGGATTGCCGGCGGCGGGAGGCCGCCGTTGATTCACTTTTTTTTCATAGGTTGCAGCCATGCCCAGTTTCGACGTGGTTTCCGAAGTGGACAAGCACGAACTCAGCAACGCGGTCGACCAGGCCAACCGCGAGCTATCCACCCGTTTCGACTTCAAGGGGTCGGATGCCAAGTTCGAGCTCGAAGACTATGTGGTCACCCAGATCGCGCCCAGCGCCTTCCAGCTGAAACAAATGCTCGACATCCTGCGCAGCCGGCTGTCGGCGCGCGGTATCGACGTGCGCTGCCTCGAGGTTGCCAACCCGCTCGAAAACCTGGGCGGCGCGCGCCAGAAGGTGACGGTGCGCCAGGGTATCGAGCAGGCTGTGGCCAAGAAGCTGATCGCCGCCATCAAGGCCGCCAAGCTGAAGGTCGAAAGCCAGATCAACGGCGACAAGCTGCGCGTCAGCGGCAAGAAGCGCGATGACCTGCAAGAAGCCATCGCCCTGTTGCGCAAGACCGAGGTCGATTTGCCCCTGCAGTACCAGAACTTCCGCGACTGATCCGGCCCCGCCCGTGGGGCGGGGGCCTGGCAACTGGCATGGAATAAACTGGCCGCGGCGGGCGTCTGTAGCAGTGCAGTATCCCTTTCCAGGAGCCCCACCATGACTGTACGCTTTGCCTCTGCCCGCCACGCCGCCATCCTGGCGGCCTGCGCCCTGTTCGCCACCGCCGCCTATGCCCAGGCCCCCGTCAAGACGCAAGACGGGGTGTTGGCCGACCAAGCCGGCATGACCCTGTACACCTTCGATAACGACAGCGCCGGCAAAAGCGCCTGCAACGGCCCTTGCGCCAAGGCCTGGCCGCCCCTGGCCGCCGCCGGCGATGCCAAGCCGCAAGGCGACTACACCATCATTACCCGCGACGACGGCTCCAAGCAATGGGCCTACAAGGGCAAGCCGCTGTACCTGTTCGTGAAAGACACCAAGCCGGGCGACAAACAGGGCGACAAGGTCAAGGACGTCTGGCACGTGATCCAACCCTGACGCGCTGTCCGGCGGCCGTATGCGCGCCGAAGACGAAGCGCTGATCGTTGCCTGCATTCCCAGCCTGCGGCGCTATGCCCGCGGGCTGACAGGCAACCGCGAGCATGCCGACGACCTGGTGCAGGACACGCTCGAACGGGCCTGGAGCCGCTATTCGCGTTGGCAGCGCCGCGGCGAGCTACGGGCCTGGATGTTCGGCATCATGCACAACCAGTTCATCGACAGCGTGCGCGCGCAGCGCCGCCAGGCCGACGCCCGGGCCGATGCCGAAATGCCCGACATCGCGGTGCGTGCCACTCAGGCCGACGCGCTGGAAGTGCGCGACCTGGACCGCTGCCTGCTGCAATTGCCGCCGGACCAGCGGGCCGTACTGCTGCTGGTGGGCGTCGAGCAATTCAGCTATCGCGAGGCGGCGCTGGCCCTGGGCGTGCCGGTAGGCACCGTGATGTCGCGCCTGTCGCGCGCGCGTGAACGCCTGGGCGCGCTGTTGCAGGCGCGGCCCGCCCCCGTGGCTACCTTGCATCGGGTCAAATGAGATGAACGACAAGACCCTGCACACCGTGCCCGGCCCCGTTGCCCCGGTCACCGAGGCGGACCTGCACGCCTATGTCGATGGCCAATTGCCTGACGGGCGCGCAGCCGACATCGCCGCCTTCCTGGCGCAGCATGCCGAGGCGCGCGAGCGCGTGCAGGCCTGGCGCGAACAGAACCGGCGCCTGCGCGAGTGGCTGGCGCCGGTGGCCGATGAGCCCTTGCCGCTGCGCTTGCCGCTGAGGCCACCCGCCGCGCCGCGCCGCTGGCCGGCATTGGCGGCCGCGCTGGCGCTGGCGGTATGCAGTGCCGTGGCGGCCTGGTTCGTGCGCGGCGCGGTCGATGGCCGGCAAGCCGGCGGGCCGATGGCGGCAGCAGGGCGCACGGCCAGCGTGGCGGGCGCCGATGCGGCGTTTGCGCACCGTGCCGCCATTGCCCATGCCGTCTATGCCGCCGATGCGCGGCGCCCGGTCGAGATCGGCGCCGACCAGGAACAGGCCCTGGTTACTTGGTTGACCAAGCGCCTGGGCGCGCCGGTGCGGGCTCCCGCGCTGGCGCCGGCCGGCTATACCCTGGTGGGCGGACGCCTGCTGCCCGGCGGCCAAGGGCCCGTGGCCCAGTTCATGTATGCCTCGCCCGAAGGCCGGCGCTTGACGTTGTACGTGACCCGCGAGGCCGCGGGCGACAAGACGGCCTTCCAGTTTGCCCAGGAAGGGCCGGTCCGGGTGTTCTATTGGGTGGACGGCCGGTTTGGCTACGCCTTGTCGGGCGAAGTCGACCGTGGCGAGCTGATGCGGATATCAACCGAGGTCTATCGGCAACTGGACGCCGCGCCGCCCGGCTGAAGCCGATACCGGCGCGGCGGGTCCAGAAGGCTGCAGGGTAGGGGCTCAGGGCCGCCAGGCCAGCAGGGCGTCGACCAGAGTGCGCAGCACGCCGATCAGGGGTTCGGCGCGCTGCGGATCCCAGTTGAATGGCTCGGCTTCGGTCATATAGGCTTCAAGCGCCATTTCCAATTGCACCGCATGGTAGCCGTGCCGGGGCTGGCCGTAATGGCGGGTAATCCAGCCACCCTTGAAGCGCCCATTGACGATGTGGCTGAAGGCGGGGGTGCTGGCCAGTGCCCCCGCGGCCGTTGCCTGCAGCGATGGTGCGCAACTGGCCCCGTCGGCCGTGCCCAGGTTCAAGTCGGGCAGCCGCCCCTGGAAGAAACGCGCGCATTGCGAGATGATCGAGTGGCCATCCAGCAGCACCACGTAGCCATGCCGTTCGTGCACGCGCTGCAGTTCGGCGGCCAGTCGGGCATGGTAGGGGTCGAAATACTGGCGGCGGCGGGCCGCCACGTTCAGCAGCGGATGGTCGGCCGTGCCTTCATTCCAGATCGGGCCGCCGTCGAAGCGCCCGGTGGGACACAGTTCGGTGTTGGATGCGCCGGGATAAAGCGCCACGCCTTCCGGGTCGCGGTTCAGGTCGATGACATAGCGCGAATGCGTGGCCGCCATCAGGGTGGCGCCACGCTCGCGCGCGAAGTCGTACAGGCGGTCGACGTGCCAGTCGGTATCCGGCACGCCCAGCGCCGGGGCTGTCATCAGGGGGCGCAGTTCGGTGGGCACCCAGGTGCCCACATGGGGAATGTTGATAAGCAGCGGCGCATCGCCGCGGGTAAGGGTGTAGAGCGTGGTCATGCGGGGATCCTATACCGAACGCGTGATGCCGCCATCGATGCGGATGTTCTGGCCCGTGATATAGCCCGACTTGTCCGATGCCAGGAAGGCGATCAGTTCGGCGACTTCATCGGACCGCCCGTAGCGGCCCATGGGGATGCGCTCGCGGCGGTCGTCTTTTTCGGGCAGGCTGTCGATGAAACCGGGCAGCACATTGTTCATGCGGACGTTGTCGGCGGCGAACTCGTCGGAAAACACCTTGGTGAATGCCGCCAGGCCGGCCCGGAACACGCCCGACGTCGGAAACAGCGCCTCGGGTTCGAAAGTGGCGTAGGTGGAAATATTGACGATCGAGCCGCTGCGCTGCTGGCGCATGACGGGCGCCACCAGGCGAGTGATGCGCACCACGTTCAGCAGGTAATATTCCATGCCCAGTTGCCAGTCGGCATCGGGAATGTCCAGCAGCTTGCCCTTGGGCCCATGCCCGGCGCTGTTGACCACGGCGTCGATGCGGCCCCAGCGCTGCATGGCGCCGTCGACCAGCCGGGCAATGTCCGCGGGCACCAGGTTCGAGCCGGTAATGCCCAGGCCATCCAATTCGCTGGCCAGCGCCTCGCCCTTGCCGGACGATGACAGGATGGCGACGCGAAAGCCGTCTTCGGCCAGTTTGCGCGCGGCGGCGGCCCCCATGCCGCTGCCGCCGGCGGTGATCAGTGCGACTTTGTCGGTACTCATGTTCGTGTTCCCTTTGCAATAAGACGGCGGCCCCGGGCGCGCCTGCCGCATCATCATAAACCCGCCGTCACGGCGTCTTGCCGGCGGCCGCCTTGCCCGCGCGGCGGCGCACGGGCCGGCCGCTGCCCGCGGTGATGCCGGCCGACGCCGTGACGATGGCGGCCACCGCGGCCCACTGCATCAGTGTCAGTGCCTCGCCCAGGAACAGCAGGCCCGACAGCGCCGCGAACACCGGTTCCAGGCTGAGCAGGGTGCCGAAGATACGCACCGGCATGCGCGCCAGCACGGTGATTTCCAGGGCATAGGGCAGCGAGCTCGACAGCACCGCGACGCCGATGGCCAGGGGCAGCAGGTGCGGCGAGAACAGGGCCGGCCCGGCCTGTGCCAGGCCAAAAGGCAGTACCGCCAAGGCCGCCACCGAGGCGGCCAGGGCCACGGTTTGCGTGCCGTGGCGCACGCCCGCGCTGCGTCCGCACACGATGTACAGCGCCCAGCACAGGCCGGCGGCCAGTGCGTAGGCCATGCCGGCCGGGTCCAGCGTATGCACGTCGGCCCCGTGGGGCATCAGCAGCAGCAGGCCGGCGGCCGCCAGGGCGATCCACGCAAAATCGGCCAGCCGGCGCGACGACAGCAGCGCCACCGCCAGCGGTCCGGTGAATTCCAGTGCCACCGCGATACCCAGCGGAATGGTGCGCAGCGACATGTAGAACAGCAGGTTCATGGCGCCCAGCGACAGGCCGTAGGCCACCACCAGGCGCCAGCCCGATGCCGGCATGCGGATGCGCCACGGCCGGAAATA
>DASPIV010000071.1:0-6125 GCA_035628955.1 Bordetella sp. | reverse complement strand
GGCTCATGGCCGCGCGCGCGGCCAGCGTGTCCAGGTCGTGGGCACGATCCAGGTGGGCCGACACCCAGGCCAGCACGCCCGACAAGCGATCGGCCCCCACCGAGGCCGGCACCGGCTGTTCCACATACTGCGCCTGCCCGCCCTGCCGGTGCGGCGGCACCACCAGCCGGCGCGCCACACTGTTGGCTACTTCGGCTCCCCAGCGCCGGCGCAACACGTGCAGGCAGCAGTCGATGCCCGCGGCCGTACCGGCCGACGTCACCACATCGCCCGCGTCCACGTACAACACATCGCGATCGAGCTGCACTTGCGGATAGCGCGCCGAGAAGTCGTCGGCCCACATCCAGTGCGTGGTGGCGGCCCGACCGTCCAGCAAGCCGGCCTCGGCCAGCACGAACGCCCCCAGACACAGGCCCACGATCAGGGCGCCGCGCGCATGGGCTTGCCGCAAGGCCTGCAACAGCGTGGGCGGCGCAGGTTCGCCGGTGTCGCGCCAACTGGGCACCACCACGATGTCGGCCTCGGCCAGCGCGTGCAAAGCATGCTCGGCATGCACCGTAAAACCCGCGCTGGTGCGCAGTGCCCCCGCCTCAGCGGCGCAGACCCGCAAGTCGAACACGGGCATGCCGGGCATGTCGCGCGTTTCAAAAACGGCGCAGGGCACCGTCAGGTGAAAGGCACTGATCTGGTCGAACGCCACCACGGCAACGACGGTGGGCTGCAGGCTGTGGCGAGGCAGGCAGGAAACGGATGGCATGGCGGCAACGACAGAGGGCATTACAAAGGCATGGCCCGATTTTATCGAATATTGTCGTTCAGGCCACTATCTGGCATGGCGGCCACTGGGAATAATGCTTCCTGCCCCCATCAACCGGAGAACCCGCATGTCCTCATCCGTGCCCCGCCGCGCCCTGATCGTCGTCGATGTCCAGAACGAGTACTTTGGCGGCAAGCTTCCCATCGAGTATCCCGACCCCCAGCAGTCGCTGGCCAATATCGGCCGCGCCATGGACGCGGCCCACGCCGCCGGCGTGCCCATCGTACTGGTCCAAGACGTCGAATCGCCCCAGTCGCCGCTGTTCGCCCAGGGGTCGCATGGTGCCGAACTGCACGATAGCGTGGTGTCGCGCCCGCACGATCATGTCGTGGTGAAGAACATGCCCAGCGCCTTTGCCGGCACCGGCCTGGAAGCCTGGCTGGCCGAGCGCGGCCTCGACACCATTACGGTAGTCGGCTACATGACGCACAACTGCGATGATTCCACCGTAAAGCACGCCGTGCACGCCGGCCTGGCGGTAGAAGTACTGAACGACGCCACTGGTTCGGTGCCGTATTCGAACAGTGCGGGCCAGGCTTCGGCCGAGGAAATCCATCGCGTCCTGACCGTGGTGATGCAAAGCCGTTTCGCCGCGGTAATGAACACGGAACAATGGATCGCCGGCCTGAACGGCGCCCCGATGCCCGCGCGCGACAACATCTACGCGTCCAACCGGCGGGCCCGAGGCCTGGCGCCTGTCTAGCAGGGCTTGGCCGGATTCAGTCGGCCAGCCTGCCCGCCGCCAATACCAGCTGCCGTCCGCAACGGGCTGCCAATTGCGCGTCATGGGTAACCAGCACCAAAGTGGTGCCATGCTCGCGATGCAGGTCGAACATCAAGTCCACCACAGTGGTGCCGGTAGCCGCGTCCAGGCTGCCGGTAGGCTCATCGGCGAACAGCAGGTCGGGCTGCACCACGAACGCACGGGCCAGCGACACCCGCTGCTGCTCGCCCCCCGACAGCGTGCGCGGGTAGTGATGCAGGCGTTCGCCCAGCCCCACCCGCTGCAGCATGGCCTGCGCCGCCTCGCGGGCCGGCTGGCCAGCCAGCTCGAGCGGCAGCATGACGTTTTCCAGCGCCGTCAGGTTGGGCAGCAGTTGAAACGACTGGAACACAAAGCCTACATGCCGCGCCCGCAAGCGCGCCCGCCCGTCTTCATCCAGCGAAAACAAGTCCTGGCCCGCCAGCCGGACGGTGCCCGCAGAGGGAACATCCAGGCCGGCCATCAGTCCCAACAACGTAGACTTGCCGGAACCGGAGCTGCCGGTAATCGCCACGGCGCTGCCGGCAGCCACCGTAAAATCAATTCCTTCCAGGATCGACAGTGTGCCGCCCGCGTCGGACACTTGCTTGCCCAGCCCAGAGACTTCGATCGAGACCTTGCTATCCATGCGCTTATTCTTCCGTTTGTTTGTTGCCGCCGCGATGGCCACGGCCCTTGCCACGCCGGCCGCCCACGCTCAGACCGCCGCCCAGGCCCCAGGTTCCGCGGCACGCACCCTGCTGGTAGTGGGCGATAGCCTGTCGGCCGAATACGGTCTGGCCCGCGGCACCGGATGGGTGCCGCTGCTGGCCAGGCGGATGTCAGAACAATACCCTACCTACCAAATCGTCAATGCCAGCATCAGCGGCGACACCACCAGCGGCGGCGTGGCCCGCCTGCCGCCGCTGCTCGAGCGCCACAAGCCGGCAATCGTGGTGCTTGAATTGGGGTCGAACGACGCACTGCGCGGGCTGTCGCTGAAAATGACCGAGCAGAACCTGCGCGAGATGGCCCAGCGCTCGCGCCAGGCCGGTGCCCGCGTACTGATCGTGGGCATGCAGATTCCGCCCAATTACGGACGCGATTATGCCCAGCGCTTTGCCGGCGTGTTCCCGGCGGTGGCCCAGGCCGAAGATGCCAGCCTAGTGCCGTTTCTGATGGATGGCATGGCCACTGACCGCGCTATGTTCCAGGCCGACGGAATCCACCCCAACGAGCAGGCGCAGCCGGCATTGCTGGAAAACGTATGGGCCGCGCTGCGGCCCATACTGGAAAACGATCAATCGGCCGATTGATCCTGGCTCTGCAGTACCGTCGCGGCTTCCGGCAGGATCTTCACCTGATACTGCTGGCGCAGCATCTTCAGCACCGCATCATCTTCAGCCTGGCCCCATGCCGCCGCCACCTGGCGCGCCAGCAGTTCACGGGCCGATTCGTCGGCGGTGCCGGGTTCGATCTTGTCCAGCCGTACCACCACGTAGTCGTTGCCATCGGCCACCCCGGCGTAGCCGGGCAGCGGCTGGGCCGGCAAGCGCATGGCGGCCTCCAGGACGGCCTGCGACAATTGCTGCGGCTGCTGGCGTGACACGACCGTAGCTGCGCCAAAACCCTCGGGCAGCGTGGCCGGGTCGGCCTTCCAGCCTTCCAGAGCCGTGGTGGCCGCCTTGCGGGCGGCCTCGGCGGCACGCTCGTCGAGCAGGCGCTCGCGGATCGTGTCGCTGACCTTTTCGAGCGGCGGCACGTGCTCGGGCTGCACCTGCGCCACGCGCACCGCCATCATCGTGTCGGGCGAGAGCTCGATGACACCGGAATTCTGCTTGTCGCGCAGCACATCCGGCGAAAACAGGGCCTGGCGCACGCGCGGGTTGTCCAGCAACTGGGCGTCGGGGCTGGCGGCAGCCGCCTGGGCGCCCGCCTGTTCGGCCGACAGCAAGCCGTCGCGAGTGATGCCGGTGGCGGTGCGCAGCTTCAGGCCCAGCGCATCGGCGGCGGGTTGCAGGCTATCGCGCTGGTCGTAGACGATTTCGGTCAGCTTGGTGGCCATTTCCGAGAAACGCGTGGCGGCGATCTGCTTGCGGATCTCGGCGGTGATCTCGTCGCGCACTTCGTCCAGCGGCTTGACGGCGGCCGGCTGTATCTCGGTGATCTTGACGATATGCAGGCCCGAGGGGCTTTCGACCACACCCGACACCTGGTCTTGGGCCAGGCCGAACACGGCTTTTTCCAGCGGCCCCGTCAGCATGCCGGGCGCCAGCCAGCCCAGGTCGCCGCCCTTGTCGGCCGAGCCGGCATCCTGCGAGTTGGCACGTGCCAGTTCGGCGAACCTGGCGGGATCGGCGGCGGCTTCCTTGGCCAGCGAATCAGCCTTGGCGCGGGCCGCCTTGCGGGCCTCGTCGGAGGCGCCCGCGGGCACTTCGATCATGATGTGGCTGGCACGCCGGCGTTCGGGCTGGCCGTAGCGGCTCTTGTTCTGTTCGTAGTAGCTGGCGATGTCTTCGTCTTTGACCTGCACTTCTTGCGTGGCGGCGGCCTCGTCCAGCACCAGGTATTGCGCGCTGACCTGCTCGGGCACCACCAGTTGCTGCTTGTTGGCGTCGTACCAGGCCTGGATGTCTTGCGGCGATACTGATACTTGCGCACGATAATCGGCCGCGGCGAAGCGACGCAATTGCACCGTACGCTGCTGCGTCAAGGCGGCTTCCAGGTTTGCGGTCACCGCGGCCGGCACCGTGGCCGACTGGGTAACCGGTTCCAGCACGCGGCCCACCGCGAGATCGCGGCGCAAGCCAGCCTCGAACGACGTGGGCGTCATGCCCTGCGCGGCCAATACCTGGCGATAACGCTCGGGCGAGAAGCGGCCGTTGTCCTGCACCTGGGGAATCGCGGCGATGGTGTTGCGCAGCGTGCCGTCCGACACCGAAAAACGGTTATCGGCAGCCACCTGGGCCAGCAGGCGCTGGTTGATCAACTGGTTCAGCAATTGCTCGCGCATGGCGGGCGTGTCGACCAGGGCGGGGTCGAACTGGCTGCCCATGCGCTGGCGAAACTGCTCGAGCTGGTTGCGGTGGGCCATGTCGAATTCGCCGCGCGTAATGGGCTGGCCAGCCACCGTGACCAGTTCAGGTTCGCGGCTGATGAAACTGTCGTAGCCCTGGATACCCACCAGGAAGAACGACGGCACGATCAGGATCAGCAGAATGAACTGCATCCAGCGGCGATGATTGCGTAGTAGTTCGAACATGGATTCCCTGTTTGCCGTACGCGGCGCGCCCGACGAACATGGACGCCGCGCCGCAAAAAAACGCATAAAAAAAGGCGAACCCGATTCGCCCTTGCCCCGCCCTTGCCAGGTGCCGGAACCGAACCCGGTAAGCCGCCGGAGTTTACCATTTTCGCCCCGTCCGCTACAGCCCGCCCCCAGCATGAACGCCCCGGAGCGGCACCCGCGCCGACGCCGGCCGGCCGAAGCAAAGGAGTATCCTTGCATCCTTCGCCCCCTGAAACGCCCTGGCGCCCCTCGAGCATGCCCGCCCCCTGGCCCTATCCGTCCCATATTGCCCACCGCGGCGGCGGTCGCCTGGCCCCCGAAAATACCCTGGCCGCCATGCGGGTGGGTGCCCAGCACCGCTTTCGCATGTTCGAGTTCGATGTCAAATTGAGCCAGGACAAGGTCGCCATCCTGCTGCACGACGACACGCTGGACCGCACGACCGACAGCCACGGCCCGGCCGCGGCGCTGCCTTACGCCGACTTGGCCCGCCTGGACGCCGGCAGTTGGCATTCGCCCGCCTACGCCGGCGAGCCCGTACCCACCTTCCAGGCCGTGGCCCGCTATGCCATCGCCAATGGCATCGCCTGCAACGTCGAGATCAAGCCCAACCCCGGCCAGGACAGCGAAACCGGCACCGCCATCGCCCTGGCCGCGCGCGGGCTCTGGCAAGGCGCCCTGCCGGCGCCGCTGCTGTCATCGTTTTCCGAAACGGCCCTGGCCGCCGCCCAGGCGGCGGCGCCCGAGTTGCCTCGCGCCCTGCTGGTCGAGCAGGTGCCCGCCGACTGGGCCGAGCGCCTGGCACGCTACGAATGCGTGGCATTGAACATCAACCATCGCGACGCCAGCCGCGAACTGATCGACGCCGTGCATGCCGCCGGCTACCGCATCGCCGCCTGGACGATCAACGACCCGGCGCGCGCCCGGTTGTTGCTATCCTGGGGCCTGGATGCCCTATTCACCGACGAGCTGGCCGACATCGGCCCGCCCGCCTGACCGCAGGACCCCGCTTTGTTCAGTTACCGACACGCCTTCCATGCCGGCAATCATGCCGACGTGCTCAAGCACGCAATGCTGGTCCATACCCTGGACTACCTGAACCGCAAAGACGCCCCCTATTGGGTGGTGGATACCCATGCGGGCGCCGGGTTGTACGCCCTGGACAGCGCCTGGGCCGCCCAGAACGCCGAGTTCGCCGACGGCATCGGCCGCCTTTGGCAGCGCGACGACCTGCCGCCGCTGCTGGCCGACTACGTGGCGCGGGTACAGCGCTACAA
>DASPIV010000070.1:0-4325 GCA_035628955.1 Bordetella sp. | reverse complement strand
AAGCCGGTCATCATCGCCGACGTGCAGGACAACCCCGGCGCCGGCGGCAGTTCCGACACCACCGGCATCCTGCGCGCGCTGCTGCGCCACCGGGCCGCCAACGCGGCCATCGGCCTGATCGTCGACCCGCGGGCCGCGCTGGCCGCGCACCAGGCTGGTGCAGGCAACACCGTGAAAATCGCGTTGGGCGGGCATTCGGGTATTCCCGACGACGAACCCCTCGAAGCCGAGTACCTGGTCGAGACGCTCTCCGACGGGCGCTTCGATACCCACGGGGCGTTCTACCGCGGCTTCCACATGGACCTCGGCCCCAGCGCCTGCCTGCGCCTGGATGGCGTGCGCATCGTGGTGGCGTCCAACAAAGTGCAGATGGCCGACCAGGAAATGTTCCGCTTCGCCGGTATCGAACCCACACGCCAGGCCATCCTGGTGCTCAAGAGCTCGGCGCACTTCCGGGCCGACTTCACTGACATCGCCCATACCATCCTGGTGTGCGCGGCGCCAGGTTCGATGTTGATGGACGCCACGCGGCAGCCATGGACACGGCTGCGCCACGGCATCAGAATGGCACCGTGCGGCCCGGCTTTTCCCGCCCGCCCGGCAAGGGCCTGACCCAGGTGCGCCGCGGCGGGCGGCGCGCCGGACACTGCGGCGGCAATAACCGCCGCCCCACCGACTGAAAGGGGAATTTCCATGCTGAAGATTGTCCGTGCGGCCGTCCTGGCCGGTGCAGCGCTCTTGGCGGCGGGCGGCGTACATGCAGAAACCGTCATCCGGGCGGTCATGCATTCGCCTCTGCGGCTTACCGATCCCCATGCCACCACCGCATATATCACCACCTGGCATGGCTACATGATCTACGACACGCTGCTGGCCACCGATGCCAATAACAAGATCCAGCCGCAGATGCTCGACAAATGGGATGTCTCGGCCGACGGCAAGACCTACACCATGACGCTGCGTCCCGGCCTCAAGTGGCACGACGGCAAGCCGGTCAAAGCCGAAGACTGCGTGGCATCGATCAAGCGCTGGGCGGCGGGCGACGGCATGGGCCGCACCTTGCTGAAGTTCGTGTCCAGCATCGACGTGGTCGATGACAACACGTTCCGCATCGTCATGACCGAGCCCACGGATCTGGCGCTACGCGCCCTGTCCAAGCCCACCGGCACGGCCGCATTCATGATGCCCAAGCGCATCGCCGAGATCCCGGTGGGCAAGCCGCTTACCGACATGACGGGCTCGGGCCCCTTCAAGGTGGCCGAATTCAAGCCCGGCGTCACCACGGTATATGTCAAGAACACCGACTATGTGCCGCGCAAGGAACCCGCCAGCGCCCTGGCCGGCGGCAAGGTGGTCAACGTCGACAAAGTCGTCTGGAACGTCATGCCCGATGCCCTGACCACCGCCAACGCGCTCATGGGCGGCGAAATCGACTACGTCGAGCAGTTCCCGTACGACCTGCTGCCCATGCTGGACGGCAATTCGGACTTCAAAGTCGAGTCGCTCAGCCCGGTCGGCTATTTCACGATGTACCGCTTCAACTTCAAGTACCCGCCCTTCAATAACAAGAAGATCCGCCAGGCCGCCATGTATGCCATCGGCCAGGAAGATGTCATGAAGGCGCTGGTAGGCAATCCCAAGTACTACCAGACCTGCGCTTCGCTGTGGGGCTGCGGCACGCCGTTCGAAAGCGATATCGGCAAAGACGTGGTGGTGCCTTCCAACATCGAAAAAGCCAAGGCCCTGTTGAAAGAAGCCGGCTACGACAACACCCCCATCCTGGTCATGCACGCTACCGACGTGGGCACGCTCAGCCCGCAGCCGGTCGTGATGGCGCAAGCCCTGCGCAAAGCCGGCTTCAACGTGAATCTGGCTGCCATGGACTGGCAAAGCGTGGTCGCGCGCCGCGCATCCAAGGCCGCGCCCGATGCCGGTGGCTGGAACATCCACAACACCAACTGGTACGCCACCGACATCATGGACCCGGTGCGTTCGGCGCCCGCATCGGCCAATGGCGACAAGGCCTGGTTCGGCTGGCCCGAGTTCCCCCAGATCGAGGAACTGCGCACCAAGTTCGCCCTGACCTCCGACACGGCCGAACAAAAGAAGATCGCCGACGAAGTGCAGCGCATCGGCATCGACGAAGGCCTGTATGTGCCGCTGGGGCAGATGTCGGTGCCCACGGCATATTCGGTCAAGCTCAGCGGCCTGGTGCATGCGCCCATCATGGCGTTCTGGAACGTCAAGAAAGCGCCGTAGGCCAGGACCCCGCCCATGCTGGCTTTCATCCTGCGCCGCCTGCTGGCCACCATTCCCGTACTGGTGCTGGTGGCCGTGGTCGTCTTCGCCATCCTGCGCCTGAGCCCGGGTGATCCCGCCGTCATCATGGCCGGCGACGGCGCCACCCCCGAGCGCATCGACCAGATCCGGCAGGTCATGGGCCTGGACCAGCCCCTGCTCAAGCAGTTCTTCCTGTGGGCGGGCCGGCTGGTGCAGGGCGATATCGGCACGTCGCTGATGTCCGGCGTGCCGGTGCGCCAGCTCATCAGCCAGCGGCTCGAGCCCTCGCTCAGCCTGGCGCTGCTGACTCTCGTGTTCACCCTGGTGGTCGCTATCCCGCTCGGCATTCTGGCGGCCTGGCGCCAGGGCCGGCTGCTCGACCGCGTCGTCATGGGCTTCTCGGTGCTGGGCTTCTCGGTACCGGTGTTCGTCACCGGCTACTTGCTGATCTGGGCCTTTGCCATCGAGCTCGACTGGTTCAAGGTACAGGGCTATGCCCCCTTGTCAGGTGGATTCTGGCCTTTCCTGCATCGCCTGATCCTGCCCTCGCTCGCGCTATCGACCATCTACGTGGCGCTTATCGCCCGGATCACACGCACCAGTGTGATCGAGGTCATGGGTGAGGACTTCATCCGTACCGCACGCGCCAAGGGCCTGGGTGAAACCGGTGTGCTGCTCGGACACGCGCTGCGCAACGCCGCCGTGCCGATCGCCACGGTGGTGGGCGTGGGCATCGCGCTCTTGATCAGCGGCGTCGTGGTCACGGAATCGGTATTCAACATCCCCGGCCTGGGCCGCCTGGTGGTCGAAGCCGTGCTGGCGCGCGACTACCCGGTCATCCAGGGGCTGACCCTGTTCTTCGCCTTCGTCTATGTCTTCATCAATCTGGTCGTCGATTGCGCCTACACGCTGTTCGACCCGCGCATCAGGTACTGACCATGGCCACGCAATCGGACGCCATCGCCCAAGCCCCCGACGCGTCCCCGGGCGATCCGCGCACCACCGCCTGGCGGCGTGTACGCCACTCGCTGAAAAGCTGGCCGGTGCTGCTGGCGCTGGTCGTGCTGCTACTGATCGTGGCGGCGGCGCTGCTGGCTCCCTGGCTGGGCACGGTCAATCCCACTTCGCTTGATCCGGGCAATCGCCTGAAGCCTCCTTTTGGCGGCTATCTGCTGGGCACCGACGCCTTCGGCCGCGACATCTGGTCACGCGTGGTGTACGGGGCGCGCGTATCGCTGGTGGTCGGCCTGGGCGCGGCCGCCATCAGCGTTGCCGCGGGCCTGGTCATCGGCCTGGTGGCTGGGTGGTTCCGTTCGCTCGATGGGCTCATCATGCGAGTCATGGACGCCATCATGGCGATCCCCGGCATCCTGCTGGCCATCGCGCTGGTCTCGGTCACGGGCGCCAGCCTGACCACCGTGCTGGTGGCGGTCACCATTCCTGAAATCCCGCGCGTGGTACGGCTGGTACGCGGCCAGATCCTCAGCGTGCGCGGCGAGCCCTACGTCGAGGCCGCACTGGCGCTGGGCACGCCGCTGCCGTTGCTGCTGTGGCGCCACATGGTGCCCAGCACGGTGGCGCCCCTGACCGTGCAGGGCACCTATGTGTTCGCGTCCGCCATGTTGACCGAGGCCATACTCAGCTTCCTGGGCGCCGGCATTCCACCCGAGATTCCCTCATGGGGCAACATCATGTCCGAAGGGCGCATGTACTTTCGCATGCTGCCGGGCCTGATTCTGTTTCCCGGCCTGTTCCTGTCGCTGACCGTGCTCAGCGTCAATATCCTGGGCGACGCGCTGCGCGATGCGCTCGACCCCAAGATGGTGCGTAGGATCTGACGCCATGCCCTATTCCCCCCATCCTCCCGCGGGCGACACCACCGATGCCGTGCTGGCCATCCGCAACCTGTCGGTCGAGGTGGCCGGCGCGGGCAACCGGGTCGTGCGCAATCTCAGCCTGGACGTACATGCCGGCGAAACCGTCTGCGTAGTGGGCGAATCAGGTTCGGGTAAATCGGTCAGTTCGCTGGCGGTGATGGGCTTGCT
>DASPIV010000069.1:0-11112 GCA_035628955.1 Bordetella sp. | reverse complement strand
CCGGCATTTCTTTGGTGGCCACGGCCAGCGTGGCTTCGGGCGTGACGTCGCGCCGTGCCGGGCCGGTACCGCCGGTGGTCAGCACCAGGTCGCAGCCACAGGTATCCACCAGTTCGACCAGTGCGGCCGAAATCGCCGGGGCCTCGTCAGGCACCAGCCGCTCGACCGCCTGCCAGGACGACGACAGGGCCATGCCCAGCCAGTCGCGCAGTGCCGGCAGGCCCTGGTCTTGGTACACGCCGGACGACGCGCGGTCGGAAATGGACACCAGCCCCACGATCAGGTCGTCGGGATGGCGGCGGGCGTTGGGCTGCGCGGAAGAAGGCATGGCGGTAACCGGCAAGAAAAATCCGATGCTATCGCATTGTGGCTCCCGTTGCGTGCCGCTGCCCGGTTCTCGTCACAAATCTGCAATAATCCGACCTACCGCCCACCGCTTCCCCCTCCCTCTCTTCCTTCCCCATGCTCCATCTCTTTTCCGGCCTGGATTTCTGGATCGGCGTCAGTCTGGTCCTGGCCCTGGCCTTCGTGCTGGCCTTCGAATTCATCAATGGTTTCCACGATACGGCCAACGCCGTCGCGACCGTCATCTACACCAAGGCCATGCCGCCGCACCTGGCGGTGATCCTGTCGGGCATCTTCAATTTCCTGGGCGTGCTGTTGGGCGGCGTGGGCGTGGCGTACGCCATCGTGCACCTGTTGCCGGTCGAGCTGCTCATCAATGTCGACACCGGCCAGGGCCTGGCCATGGTATTCGCCATGCTGACCGCGGCCATCGCCTGGAACCTGGGTACCTGGTATTTCGGCATCCCGGCATCCAGTTCGCACACCCTGATCGGGTCTATTCTGGGGGTAGGCTTGGCCAATGCGATCTTGACCGACCTGCCGCTGGGCGACGGCGTCAACTGGAACAAGGCCATCGACATCGGCCTGTCGCTGGTGATCTCGCCCCTGGCGGGCTGTCTGGCGGCGGGCTGCCTGCTGCTGCTGTTCAAGCGCTGGTGGCCGGTGTCCAAAATGCACAAGACGCCGGAACAGCGCCGCGAAATCGACTCGAAAAAACACCCGCCGTTCTGGAACCGCCTGGTGCTGGTGCTGTCGGCCATGGGCGTAAGCTTCGTACACGGCTCGAACGACGGCCAGAAAGGCATAGGCTTGATCATGCTGGTACTGATCGGCATCGTGCCGGCGCAATTCGTACTCAACGAATCCAGCACCACCTACCAGATCGACCGCACGCGCGACGCGGCCACGCACCTGGCGGCCTTCTACCATCGCAACCAGGCTACCTTGAACGACTACCTGGCGCTGTCCGGGAATCGCAACGACAGCAGCGACCTGCCCGAGCAATTCCGCTGCCATCCGCAACTGACGCTGGCCACCATCAACGCCTTGCTCGAAGATTTGCGCGGCGTCACGCATTATGCCGAATTGCCGCCGGCCCAGCGTGTCGATATCCGCCGCTACCTGCTGTGCCTGGACGACACCGCCAAGAAGGTCGCCAGCCTGGACGGCCTGCAAGATCGCGACCGCGCCGACCTGAGCCGGCTGCGCGCCGACCTGACCGCCACCACCGAATATGCGCCGCTGTGGGTGATCGTGGCGGTGGCCCTGGCACTGGGTACCGGCACCATGGTGGGCTGGCGCCGTGTCGTGCTGACCGTGGGCGAGAAAATCGGCAAGCAGGGCATGACCTATGCGCAAGGCATGGCCGCGCAACTGACGGCGGTGGTCGCCATCGGCATGGCCAACGTATTCAGCCTGCCCGTGTCCACTACCCATGTGCTGTCTTCCGGTGTGGCGGGCACCATGATCGCCAACAAAAGCGGATTGCACCACGGCACCGTACGCACCATTTTGCTGGCCTGGGTGCTGACACTGCCGGCATCCATGCTGCTGGCGGCCGGGCTGTTCTGGCTGGGCGTCAGCATCATCGGATGACGGCAGGCGGGGCGGGCGATCAGGCCGCGTACCCCGCCAACCCCAGCAACACGCCGTACACCGCCACCCCGGCGATCACCGCCACGCCCGCGTTGCCCAGGCGGCGCGCCGCCAGCGCGGTGGCCAGCAGGCCGCCCGCATAGGGAAGCCACTGCGGCCAGCCGTCCAGGGCCATGATGTCGGGCACGATGACCGCAGTGGCGATACCCGCCAGCAATGCCGGCCCCAGGGCCGCCAGCGCCGAACCCTCGGCCAGGCGCCGCAACAGCCGGCTGCGTGCCGACAGCAGGAACGGCAGCGCGCGCGTCAGGTAGGTGATGACCGCCATGGCGATCACCGCGCCCCAGAATTCCAGCCCCCCGCCCGTCATGGAACCCTGCCCGGCAGCTTGCAGACACAGCCGGCCACGGCTCCCGCCAGAATCGCCAAGGTCGTATGGCCGGCCGCCGCGAACACTGCGCCCACCGCCAGCGCCGCCATCACGGGCCAACGCAGCGCGCGGGTCGTGCTTTGGCAAACCAGGGCCAGGAACAGGGCCGGCAAGGCAAAACGCATCACCTGCGACAACATCGGATAGTGGCGTTCCAGCCCATCGCCCGCATACACGCCCACGGCCGTGCCGGCAATCCAGGTCAGCCATGCGCCCAGGCCCAGCAGAGTCATCCAGCGGTTGCGCTGCGCCGGCGCCACATGTTCAATGCGATTGAACGCGGTGGCGAACACTTCGTCGGTCAGCAGGAAAGCAATTTTCAGGCGTGCGCGCAGCCGCTGGGGCAGGAAGCGCGACAACAGCGGTCCGTACAGCAGGTGCCGCGCGTTGAGCAGCGAGCACAGCGCCACCACCCATAGCCAGGGCGTACCGGCCTTGATGGACGCCAGCAGCAGGAATTGGCTGGCGCCGGCATACACCAGCACCGAGATCAATACCACTTGCAGCGGCGACAAGCCCGTGGCCAGGCCGGCGATGCCAAAAGTGACCGCCACGGGAAAATACCCGATCATGACGGGCAGGCAGGCTCGCAGGCCGGCCAGGCCGGCTCCGCCCGGCAAGGCCAGGTGCGGCGCCGGGGCAGATGGACGTTTCATGGATGATCCCAGCAATGGCAGTGCCGGCAGTTTACCCAGTGCCGGGGCCGCGCGGCGCGGCATAATACCGGTTGCCCCCTTCATCGGGCCGCCGCAGGGCGGCCACCCGAAACGGAATCCCATCGTGCTGGATATCATCGACGCCGACTTCAACAATCCCGCCCACGGCGACATGGTCGTGGCGCTGCTGGACGAATACGCCCGCAGCCCCATGGGCGGCAGCCAGCCCCTGTCGGACTATGTGCGTGCGCATCTCATCGCCGAACTGGCGCGCCGGCCCACGGCGGGCGCCCTGCTAGCCCTGCACGATGGCACGCCGGCCGGGCTGGCCATCTATTTCGAGGGTTTTTCGTCTTTTGCCTGCAAGCCCTTGCTGAACCTGCATGACTTCATGGTTTCGGAACGCTACCGGCGCCAGGGCATCGCCCAGCGCCTGCTGCAGGCGCTGGATGCCGCCGCCGTGCGCCGGGGCTGCTGCAAGATCACCCTGGAAGTTTTGCAGGGCAACGAACCCGCCAAGGCGCTGTACCGCAAGATCGGCTATCAGGGCTACGAACTGGCGGGCGATGCCGGCCAGGCCATGTTCTGGCAAAAAAAACTGGCGGCCTAGCCCGGCACGCCGCCACCGCGCCCTTCTCTTACCCCTGGACTCGCAACCCGCCATGCCCACCGCTGCCGACTTGCGCCTGCTGGCCGACTACAACGCCTGGATGAACCAGCGCATCTACCAGGCCGCCGCCTTGCCCGCCGCTGGCGCCACGGTGCCGCGGGGCGCTTTTTTCGGATCGTTGCTGGGCACGCTGAACCACATCGCCGTGGGCGACATCCTGTGGCTCAAGCGCTTTGCCACGCATCCCGCCGGCTACACGGCCCTGGACCCGGTGCGCGCGCTGCCCATGCCCGCCGGGCTGGATCGCCTGTTGCATCCCGACCTGGCCAGCCTGGCCGCGCTGCGCCGCGTACTCGACCAGGCCATCATCGCCTGGGCCGGTCAGGTCGCCGACACCGACCTGGCCCACGTGCTTGCCTACACCAGTTCGCGCGGCATCGCGGCGCGGCGCGAATTCGGCAGCGTGGTCCTGCATTTCTTCAATCACCAAACCCACCATCGCGGGCAAGCCACCACACTGCTCAGCCAGGCTGGCATCGACATCGGCGCAACCGACTTGCTGGTGCGCGTGCCCGATGAGCTGGCTACCCCGCACTCCCCTGGCGAGACTCCGGCATGAACCTGCACGACATACCCTTCGGCACCACTGATTGGCTGACAGTCGATCGCACTGAACATCCTGGCGATACCGGCATCGCCTATTGGCGCACCCGCCAATTCGGCGACATTCGCGTGCGCATGGTCGAGTATTCGGCCGGCTATCTGGCCGACCACTGGTGCAGCAAAGGCCACATCCTGCTGTGCCTGGAAGGCGAACTGCATACCGAACTGGAAGACGGCCGCCGCTTCGTGCTGACGCCGGGCATGAGCTATCAAGTGGCCGACCAGGCCGAGGCCCATCGCTCGTCGACCGCCACCGGAGCCCGCCTGTTCATTGTGGATTGAGCGCGACAAGCCCGGCATGCCGCGGCGTGCCGGGGCGGCGCGATTGCGGTACGCTGTAGCATCCCTGCGAAGGCGGGCATGTCCGCCTGTTTCGTTATCCTGCCCTGCCCGGAGACCCGTCTTGCCTGCGCCGCTTGCCTCGCCGCTTACACTCTATGTCGATGCGCTGCTGCTCAGCCCCTATGCCATGGCGGCCTATGTCGCACTGTCTGAAAAAGGCCTGCCCGTGGAACTGCGGCTGGTCGACTTGCAAGCCGGCGAGCAGCGCATGCAACCCTACACCAGCCGTGCCCCCACCTGCCGCGTGCCGGCCCTGGCGCATGACACCTTCCACCTGACCGAATCCAGCGCCATCATCGAGTATCTGGAAGATGTTTTTACGGCCCCCGACTACCCCGCGCTGTACCCTGCAGCGCCACAGCAACGGGCCCGCGCCCGCCAGATCCAGGCCTGGCTGCGCAGCGACTTGGCCGCGCTGCGCCAGGAACGCCCCACCGAAGTCGTTTTTCACGATGCGCAGGGCGAACCCCTGAGCGATACCGCCCAGGCCGCCGCCGCCAAGCTGGTGCGCGTGGCCCAGGCCCTGCTGCCCGAAGGCCGGCCCCAACTGTTCGACGCCTGGTGCATAGCCGACACCGAACTGGCCTTGATGCTGCGCCGCCTGGCGGGCCCGGCCGACGACTTGCCCGACAATCTGCGCGCCTACGCCGACGCGCAGTGGCAGCGCCCGGCCGTGCAGACCTGGCTGCAATTCAACCAGGACGCGCGCGCCTGAAAATATCGGCGTAGGCAGGCATATGTTGCAATGCAACATCGATTGCGCTGTAATGGGCTCTGATCTACGTGTCCTTACCCCGGGCGGGCGGCATGCCGCCGCCTGCCCACCGATCGGAGTCCCGCCGTGGCCGTACCCGCCAATGCTCGCAGCGCAGTTTTTCCCGTGCCTGCCAACCCCTGGACCGCCGCGTATGAATATGCCGTCGATACGCTGCAGCGCAGCGCGCTGTATGCCGATGTCATGCGCCAGCGTGGCAACCAGTACCACAGCCACATGGCCAAGCGTGCGCCCAATGTGCTGAGCATGAAGTCCGAACTGGTGCTGGATGGCCGCGAATTCGCCCGGCCGGTCAACTACGGTTTGCTGCGCATCCTGCCGCCGCCCGACGTCGAGGTAGATCCGCAGAAGCGCCCCTTCCTGGTGGTGGACCCGCGCGCCGGCCACGGCCCGGGCATCGGCGGCTTCAAGCCCGAAAGCGAGATCGGCGTGGCGGTGCGGGCCGGCCACCCCTGCTATTTCGCGTCGTTCCTGCCGCAGCCCACCGCCACGCAAACGGTGGAAGACGTGATGCGCGCCGAGGCGCGCTTCCTGGAAGAAATCATTGCCCGGCATCCCGAATCCGAGGGCAAGCCGGTAGTGGTGGGCAATTGCCAGGCGGGCTGGCAGATCATGATGACGGCCGCCATGCGGCCTGAGTTGTTCGGCCCCATTATCGTGGCCGGCGCGCCGCTGTCGTATTGGGCGGGTTGGCGCGGCATGAATCCCATGCGCTACAGCGGCGGCCTGACCGGCGGCAGCTGGCTGACCGAACTGACCAGCGATCTGGGCAACGGCGAGTTCGACGGCGCCTGGCTGGTGCAGAACTTTGAAAACCTGAACCCCGCCAATACGCTCTGGAGCAAGCAGTACAACCTGTACTCCAACGTGGACACCGAAGCGTCGCGCTACCTGAGCTTCGAGAAATGGTGGGGCGGGCATGTGTTCCTGAACGCACCCGAGATCCAGTACATCGTCGACAACCTGTTCATCGGCAACCGGCTGGCCACGGCCGGGCTGGTCACATCCGACGGCATCCGCATCGACCTGCGCAATATCCGTTCGCCCATCATCGTGTTCTGCTCCAAGGGCGACAACATCACCCCGCCTCCGCAGGCGCTGGGCTGGATTCCCGATCTGTACCAGAACGATGCCGAAGTGGTGGCGCATGGCCAGACCATCGTCTATGCCGTGCACGAAAGCATCGGCCACCTGGGCATCTTTGTGTCGGGCAGCGTGGCCCGTAAAGAGCACCAGGAATTCACCGCCAACATCGACCTGATCGACGTACTGCCAGCGGGCATCTACCAGGCCGAGATCGCCGACAAGACGCCCGACACGCTCAATGCCGACCTGGCGCCGGGCGACTACGTGCTGTCGTTCGCGCGCCGCAAGGTCGACGACGTGCGCGCCATCGTGGCACGCAACGAAGAAGATGACAAGCGCTTCGCCGCCGTGGCGCGCATTTCGGACATCAACCTGGGCCTGTACCGCAGCTTCCTGCAACCCTGGATACGCGCCGCTGTCACGCCCCAGTCGGCCGAATGGCTGCAGCGCATGCACCCGCTGCGCCTGCCCTACGAGTTGATCTCGGACCGCAACCCGTGGATCGCCCCCGTGGCGCAGGTGGCCGCGCAGGCGCGCCTGCACCGCCAGCAGGCGGCGCCTGACAACCCCTACGCCGTCCTGGAACGCATGGTTTCGAACACCATCGATACCAGCTTGAACATGTGGCAGGAACTGCGCGACGCCGCCGGCGAGCAGTTGTTCATGAACATCTATGGCTCGCCGCTGGTGCAGAATTGGGCCGGCCTGGGCGCCAAGGCGGACGCACCGCGCAAGCACCCCGGGGTATCGCCCGAGCATCGCCATTTCATGGAGGGACGCGCCGACGAACTGCGCGCGCTGATGGATCAGGGCGGTGTGCGCGAAGCCGCCATGCGCATGCTGCTGTATGTGTCCAGCGCCGAAGGCAGCATCGACGAGCGCAGCTTCGCCATGCTGCGCAAGATGCGCGCCGACGCCGATTCGAACCTGGCCTTGCAGGAATTCAAGGACGTGGCGCGCGACCAGGCATTGATGATGCGGCTCGATGGCGAAGCCGCCTTGCAAGCCATGCCCACCCTGCTGGAACACGCCTCGGCCACCGAGATACGCGATGCGTTCGGCACGATGCGGCACGTACTGGAAGCCACTGGACCGCTGAACGAACGGGCCCGCGCCTGCCTGCAGGAAATGGAGCAGATCTTTCGCACTGCCGCGCAGCGCGCGCTGGCGCGCGAGAAGAAAGCCAGTGCCGGCAAGAGCGTAAACAAGGACAAGAAAGAAAGCCAGGGTGCCGCCAACCGCAAGACCGCGCCGCGGCGCCGCGCGGCGGCGGCCCCGCGCACCGGCAAATAAGGCAAGAACCAGGGCCGCATACCTGAACGGTACGCGGCCCTGAAACCCTGGACGAATCCAGTATGCGCGGTGCGCGCCGCGCTTATTCGATAGTGATATTCGCGTCCTGGATGACCTTGCCCCAGCGGTTGATCTCGGAAGCGGCAAACTGCCCAAGCTCATCTGGCGTAGACGGCGCGGCCATGGCCCCCTGCAAGGCAATTGTCTTCTGGACTTCCGGCTCGTTCAGCAGTTCCACCACGTCGCGATTGATCTTCGCGACAATTTCCGGCGGGGTTCCCTTGCGGGTGAACAATCCCCACCACGATGTCACGGTGTAGTCCTTGACGCCGCTTTCTATCATGGTGGGCACCTGGGGGAGCTGCGGCGACCGTTCGGGCGAGGTCACGGCAAGGGCGCGCAGCTTGCCAGCCTTGATGTGCGCGATGGCCGCGGGCAGGTTGTCGATGGCCATCGGCACCATGCCGGACATCACGTCCAGCAGCGCCGCATTGCTGCCTTTGTAGGCAACATGCGTGATGCTGGTGTCTGTCATTCTCTTGAAGAGCTCGGAAGAAAGATGCGGCGAAGTGCCCGAACCGGGGCTGGCATAGAAAGCCTTGTCCGGATGGCTACTGACGTAAGCCAGCAGCTCGGAAACCGATTCGACGGGCAGGGCCGGATTCACGACCAGCACGTTTGCCACGGTGGCGATTTTCGAGATTGGCGCGAAGTCTTTGATCGGATCAAAGCCCAGATTCTTATACAGCCCGGGGTTGATGCCATGAGTATTGATCGAGCTCATGTACAACGTGTAGCCATCTGGCGCCGCGCGCGCGGCCAATTGCGCACCGATGTTGCCGCCTGCCCCAGGCCGGTTTTCGACCACGACGGGCTGCCCCCATTTCTTGCTGAGCCCATTGGCCACCAGGCGCGTGAAAAAGTCCGAGCTGCCTCCCGGCGGGAAGGAAACAATCATGGTGACTGGCTTGGACGGATAGGCCGTCGCGTCCTGTGCCACGGCGCCGGTAGCTGCCATGCAAAGCACCGCGCCCGCCAGCCTGATGGCACGATTCATGTTTCTGCAAACCTGCATGTAATTCCCCCTGATGTGGTTAGTGCGTATCGATGAACGTGGTCTTGCATGAACCCAAGGCCGCTGCGGTCTCATCGACCGGCGCGGCCTGGACGCGCAGGTCCAATTATGCGTGACCCGCATAAGAATAATGTTGCTTCCGTTCTATGGCGAAGCCGGAAGAATAGAATATTTTTTTATATATCGCCTGGTTATAGGGTTATTACTTAGCCTGTTTACCAAAACTGCGCGATACCATGCTCAGGCAATACACCCTTTATCCGGCGCGGGATATTCATCCAGGCCATTCGGTGACGATCATGGACGCCATTGACCGACAGATCATTTCGATTCTGCAAGACAACGCTGAAACGCCTATACAGGCCATTGCAGACAAAGTGAGTCTGTCGACGACCCCGTGCTGGCGCCGTGTCCAGAAGCTGAAGGAACTGGGCATTATCCGGAAGCAGGTGGCGCTGTGCGACCCCGCCAAGCTGAATGTCGGTGTCACGGTGTTCATTTCGGTGCGAACCAACCAGCATTCGCAGACCTGGCTGAACAAGTTTGCCAAGCATGTCGCCGATATCCCGGAAGTCATCGAGTTCTACCGTATGAGCGGAGACGTGGACTATCTGATCCGTGTGGTGGTGCCCGATATCGGCACTTACGATAGCGTCTACAAAAGGCTGATCAGCATCGCCGACCTGCACGATGTCAGCTCTTCGTTCGCCATGGAGCAGATCAAGTACACGACCGCCCTGCCCGTGAGCTATAGCGACTGACAAGCGGTCGCGCCGAACGCAACAATGCCCAACCGCGCGGGGGCGCCGTCCGCCATCTGCCTGCTATGCCGCTGCAGCCACGACGCGATTGACGTGAGTCGCCACGCGCGCGCCTTCGACGCCGTAGACGTGCACCGAGATAGCGGTGGCCGCGCCGGCATTGCGCAGCCGGTGTATCTGGTCCAGGCCTGCGTGGCTGGCTGCAGTGTCTCCCGCCAGCTTGCTCACCTTTCCCTGGTACCGGGCGCAGCCCGCATGTCTGTCCCAGGCAAAGTGCTCTTCCTCGATTTCGCCTGCCAGCACCTTGTACGAACACCATGTGTGATGTCCATGGATGGGCGAAAGCTGGCCCGTTCTCCAGACCAGGGCCACGACCGTGAACAGGCCCTGGGGATCGGCATAGAGGACATGGCGCGTGTAGTGTTCGGCGCGCCCTTGCTGCTGTTCGGGGTGGAGCAAGCCTGCCAGTGCCACCTCAGCCCGTAATATCCCGGCCACCGCCTGGGGCAGGCTGTGGCGCGGCGCATGATCGACGGCCTGCTGTATGGCCTCCACCCAACGAAAAAGTGCTGGAGTTTGATTCAGCCTCGTTTCGACGCGGGTACTGGTAAGCATGGGCCAAGCCTCTGTGAAGTAATAAGTCCATGCTACGCGTGGGTCCGTAAAAAAAAGGCGCGATATTTTCTTGGAATATCGCGGTTTTGAGCATCAGATTCCAATTTTCCGGTGGCCGGCAAAACTCGATGCCCCCGCCTTGGTACTGCGCTGTTACGCTTTCGAATCCGGCGCGCGGATACAAAAAAAGCCCTGGCGGGCTTCTTTTTTGCTGTCAGCTGCTTTCGGCCATGTGCAGAAGCGCCTTTCGATCCACTTTATTAGTGGCCGCCAGCGGCAGCGTATCGACAAAATATACGCGCCTGGGATGCTGGTAGGCGGGTGCGTTGGCGAGCACGAAATCCTTGACCTGTTGCTCGGTCAGCAAGGAACCCGTATGCCGCACCACGAAGGCAACCGGCTTGTGTCCTTTCAGTTCGTCGCGCACGGGTATCACGCAGGCCTGCATGACTTCGGGAATCCTGGCAATGACCTGCTCGACCTCGCCAGGATAGATGTTCTCGCCGCCGCAATTGAACATGTCGTCGACTCGGCCCACGAAGTAGTAGCATCCGTCGGCATTGCGCCGGAAAACATCGCCGGACTTATACCAGCCGTCGATGGTCAGGACTTCGGCGGTCTTGTCCGGCAGGTTCAGGTAGCCCAGCATGTTGGCCGGCGTGCGCATCCAGAGTTCGCCTTCTGGCGCATCGCGGCCGATGTCGTCGACCAAGCGGACCTCGACGCCAGGCAGCGGCCAACCGAGCCCGCCATCGGACGGCAAGCTGTGCCCCGGCACAGGGCCGAAAACAATAGGCCCCGCCTCGGTCGTGCCATAGCCGCCGGCCAACGACGCGTTGGGAAACGCCTCTTTCACCGTTTCGTA
>DASPIV010000068.1:0-2412 GCA_035628955.1 Bordetella sp. | reverse complement strand
GCCGCGTGGCACCCAGTCTGCGTTTCGACGGGGTCGATGGCAGGCTGCTGGAGCGCCACGAGGCCGACAGTGCCGCCATGGTGACGGCGGGCACCATCGTCGGCCTGCACCTGGGGCTGTTCGCCGAACCGCTGCTGCGCTGGCTGTATTTCCTGGTCAGCCTGGCGGGCACCGCCATGGTGGGCACGGGCTTGGCGCTGTGGGTGGCCAAACGCCGCCAAAAAGCCGATGCGGCCGGCAAGCAAGCCTTCTCGCTGCGCCTGGTCGATGCCCTGAACGCGGCCTCCATCGCGGGGCTGTGCGTGGCCCTGGCGGTGTATTTCTGGGCCAACCGGCTGCTGCCGACCGAACTGGCCGGACGCGCTTCCTGGGAAACCCGGGCATTCTTTATCGCCTGGGGCCTGACCTATCTGTATGCCTTCCTGTTCCGCACGCGCATGTGGCGCGATTTGCTGTCGCTGGCCGCCGGCCTGTCGTTGGCCTTGCCCGCGCTGAACGCGATGACCACTACGCGACACCTGGGCGTATCGCTGCCCGCGGGCGATTGGGTCATGGCCGGTTTCGACCTGACCGCATTGGCCTCGGGTGTGTTGTTGGCCTGGATGGCGCACAAATCGAGCCGGCCGCGCACCCAACCCGCGCGCCGGCCGGCGCGATCGCAGGTTGCCTTGAACGAGGTAAATCCATGATGAGCATCGCCGCCTTTTGCCTGGCGTACGCCGGCTTTGCCGCCTTGTGCCTGGGCATGGAGCGCCATTACGAGGCCGTGTTCGACCGCGAACTGCCCCGCCGCCATCGCACGCCCTTGCGGGCCTTCGGTTGGACGGCACTGGCTTTGTCATTGTGGGCGTCCGCGGCAGTATGGGGATGGCGGTACGGCACCGTGGAATGGATCGGCATCCTGACTCTGGCGGGCTTGTTGCTGGTCTGGTTCGTCAGCTACCGCCCGGGCGCGGCCCTGGCCACCGGCGGCCTGTGCGCCGCCGCCGCGCCGGTGCTGGCCTGGATGTAAAACGGCTAGCCCCCTAAAGAGCCTGTACTGCCGTTCGCCATGAGCCCGCGTATTTGCCGCGCTTTTTTTTGTATGCAAAAATATATCTAAATACACAATGCATCCCGCCATGCCTATTCCTCAGCAAAGTTCGCAGGCATTTGCCGCCTATAACGAAATCAAGCGCCGGATTTTTGCCGGCGAGTTCGCGCCCGGCGCACGCCTGCGCGAGATCGAGGTCGCAGCGCTGCTGGAACTGGGCCGCACTCCCGTGCGCGAAGCGCTGAAACGTATCCAGGATGAAGGCCTGCTGCGCCAGGAGCCCGGCCGTGGCCTGGTCGTGACCATCATGGACCAGCAGGAAGTGGGCGAGCTGTACGCAATGCGCGAGGTGCTGGAGTCGGCCGCCGCCGCGTTGGCCGCGCGGCACGCCACCGATGCCGAAATCGCCAACATGCAAGCCATTCTGCAAGAAGGCGACAGCGACCCGGTGGCGTTGAACCTGCGCTTTCACGACGCTATCTACAGCGCGGCCCATAACCGGCACCTGATCCGCCTGCTGCGCTCGCTGACCGACACCACATACCTGCTGGGGCGCAGCACGCTCAGTTCCAAGGCCCGCGCCAAAGCCGCCATGCAAGAACACAGCGGGATCGTGGCCGCCATCCGCAGCCGCGATGCCGGGCGGGCTGCCGAAGCCGCCCGCCAGCATATCCACCAGGCTTTGCTGGAACGCTTGAAGATACTGCGCCAGCGCTGAACCGTTTATCTATTTGCCATTCAGGAGACAACCCGTCATGCGTTATCTGACAAGCATCCGCCGGTGCGCGCTGGCCGCCGCGGCTTGCGTGTTGCCCGCCCTGGCCTGCGCGCAGGCCTTTCCGGACAAGCCCATCAAGCTGGTCGTGCCGTTCGCGGCCGGCGGCGGCACCGACAGCATCGCGCGCGATATGGCGCGCACGCTGAGCGAGCGGCTGGGCCAGCCGGTAGTGGTGGAAAACCACGGCGGCGGTGGCGGCTCGATCGGCGCGAACCTGGTGGCGCATGCCGCGCCCGATGGCTATACGCTGTTGTTTGCCACGTCTACCTTCGTGACCAACGCGGCAGCCCAGGCACGCAGCACCTACGACGTCGAGAAGTCGTTTGCGCCCGTGGCCCTGATCGGCCGGGGCCCCCTGCTGGTGGTAACCAACCGGGATCTGGGCGTGAAATCGATGGCCGAACTGCGCACGCTGATCGCGCAGCGGCCCGATGAGATCAACTTCTGTTCGGCGGGCACCGGCAGTATCAATCACTTGTCGGGCGAACTGTTCAAGCAGAAGGCCGGCGTGCAGATGACCCATGTGCCCTACAAGGGCAGCGGTCCGGCCACGGTGGATCTGCTGGCCGGGCGTGTGCAACTGTTCTTTGCCACGGTGCCG
>DASPIV010000067.1:0-5384 GCA_035628955.1 Bordetella sp. | reverse complement strand
GCAGCCCCTGCTGGGCCTGCGCGGCGTCGCCGCGTTCGACGACCTGGACGATTTTCTTGAGTTTGGGGCGGGCGTCGCGGTCGGGTTTGCCGAAGGTCGCGTCGTAATGGTAGGTGGCATTGCCCGCCGCGACAGCCGCGGCGCGCGCGCGGGCGCGCATGGCCACGTCGGCGATGGGGTTGGCCGCCAGCGTCGAGACGCCTTCGGTGACGCGCGCCGCCACGCAAGCCGCCGCGAAGCCCTGTTCGGCGGCGGCGTGGGCGCGCGCGCCGTATTCGGCCTGCTTGCCCAGGCCCACCAGCACCACGCGCTGCGCCGATACGCCAGGCAGGGCGCGCAGCACCAGCGTGGCGCCGGCGCGGCCGCGGAATTCGGCCTTGACGACCGTGCGCACCGCGTTGTTGCTGGCGCGGTCGATGATGTCGGCGGCGGGGCTGAGTTCGCCGTCGGCGTACACGCCCACCGCCAGCGCGGCGGTTTTGATCTGGTGCAGGGAAGCGGTGGTCTGTGTGCTAAATTCCATGGAGGATTCCCGTGTGCGTGGTGCAGTGCGGTTGATTATCCCGCATATTCTCACATGTCTCTATTCAAACGGTCTGTCGTCGCCGAGATCACCAGTCACGCGGGCGTGGTGTTCTCCACGCTGGTGGTGGTGTGGCTCAGCGTATTGCTGGTGCGCCTGCTGGGCGAGGCCGCGGGCGGCACGATAGGCGCCGACGTGGTGCTGGGCCTGGCGGCTTTTTCCACGATTACGGCACTGCCGACCATATTGGCCGTGTCGTTGTTCATCGCCGTCCTGACCACGGTTACGCGCAACTACCGCGAATCGGAAATGGTGGTCTGGTTTGCCAGCGGCTTGTCGTTGGCCGACTGGCTGCGCCCGGTGCTGCGCGTGGCCGTGCCGGTGGCGGCGCTGGTAGCGGTGCTGACGCTGGCGGCTTCACCCTGGGCCTATCGGCAGATCGCCGAATACCGCGAACGCTTCGAGCAGCGTTCCGACCTGTCCAAGGTTACCGCCGGGCAATTCGCCGAGTCGGGCGAAGGCCAGCGCGTGTTCTTTGCCGAAGAGCCTACCCAGGCCAACGATGAACTCGGCAATGTGTTCGCGCGTGAAACCGGCCCCGAATGGCACAGCGTCATGACGGCCAGCAGTGCGCGCATCGAAACCCAACCCAATGGCGACCGCTTCCTGGTCTTGGGGCGCGGGCACCGCTACGACCTGAAGCCCGGCACGCCCGAGATCCGGCTAGTGGATTTTGCCAAGTACGGCGTGCGGCTGGAAAGCAAATCGGGCGACCCCATCGCCGAGGCGCGCGCGGCTGCCGAACGATCCAGCAAGGCCCGTCCGACGATGCAGCTGATTGCCGACGATACCGACAGTTCGTGGTCGCAGATCATGTGGCGGGTGTCGCTGCCGCTGGCCGCGCTGAACCTGGCCCTGCTGGCGATTCCGCTGGGGGCCGTGAACCCGCGCCTGGGCCGCTCGGGCGACCTGCTGATCGCGGGCATGGTGGGCCTGCTCTACATGAACCTGATCAACCTGTCGCGTGCCTGGATCAGCAGCGGCAAACTGCCCTTCGGTGTGGGCGTCTGGATCGTGCATGCGGTGGTGCTGGCGCTGGCCGGCTACCTGCTGATGCGCCGCTTGCGCGTGAAGGCGCCGCGCCAGCAGCCAGGATGAAGCCCACCCCCGAAGCGCTACGCGCTTCCCCCTCAAGGGGGCGACGCTGGCGGACCGGCAAAGCCGGCGCCGCTGCGTCCCGGATCTGGCCGCACCTGTCATGCCAAGTGAGCCGCCTGGCGCAGTGAACGACTGATGCCAGTCTTACGGCAGGTAGCGCATGCCGCCCTGGCTGCCTGCCAGCAATGGCGCATTGCGCACCACCGAACGGCGCATGAAGTCCCAAAGTACCGACATGCGCTTGAGTTTGTGCAGGTCTTCGTGGCAGTACATCCAGAAGCTGCGCGTGATGGCGATGTCGTTTTCCAGCACGGGCACCAGGCGCGGATCCTGGGCGGCGATGAAGCAGGGCAATATCGCCAGCGAGCGGCCCTGCAGCGCCGCATGGTACTGCGCCACGACGCTGGTGCTGCGCAGCACCACCTTGCTGTCGGGCAGCAAGTCTTCCAGATAGCGCAGCCGTTCGCTGAACAGCAGCTCGTCGACATAGCCGATGAACGTGTGCGCGGCCAGGTCGGCGCGGGTGGCGATGGGCGCATGGCGTGCCAGGTAGCCGGGCGTTCCGTACAGGCGCAGGGTGTAATCGCATAGCTTGGTACATATATACGGGCCGCGCTGCGGGCGTTCGATGGTGATGGCCAGGTCGGCTTCGCGCTTGGACAGGCTGACAAAGCGCGGCACCGGCAGGATGTCCAGCGTGATGTGCGGGTAGCGGCGCTGGAAATCGGCCGCCAGCGGAGTCAGGACATAGCTGCCAAAGCCTTCGGTGGCGCCGATGCGCAAATGGCCCGACAGGGCCTGCCCGATACCGGACAGATTCTCGCGCGCGGTCTGCACCGCGCTTTCCATCTGTTCGGCATAGACGAACAGGCGCTGCCCATCGTCGGTCAGTATGAAACCGGTGCTGCGCGATTTCTCGAAGAGCAGGGTGTCGAGTTCGGCTTCCAGGGCGCGGATGCGGCGCGACACCGTGGTGTGTTCCACCCCCAGTTTGCGTGCCGCCGCGCTGACGCGCTGCGTGCGGGCGACTTCCAGGAAATAGCGCAAGCCGTCCCAGTCGAGCATGAAAGCCTCTTTGTGTATTTGTGCACAATGAATGTGCAATTTGTGCTGTTGCTTGATGATTTTCACACATCTACACTAGATTGCGGGCGCGTCCGGCAGGATGAGCCTGCAACAACACACAAATAAATCACCGGAGACAAACATGACACTGCACGCTCGCGGGCTGGCCGCCGGTTTCTGCCTGGGCGCCATGCTGGCTGGCCCGGCCATGGCGGCCGGCACGCCGCCGGTCAAGATCGGCATTCTGACGGACATGTCGGGTACCTACGCGGCCATGGGCGGCGCGGGGTCAGTGGCGGCGGCGCAATTGGCCATCGACGATTGCCTGGCCGCGGAGTGCAAAGGCATGAAGATCGAACTGGTGTCGGCCGACAACCAGAACAAGGCCGACGTGGGGGCGGCGCGGGCGCGCGAGTGGTTCGACCGCGACGGCGTGACGGCTATCGCCGACCTGACCAATTCTGCCGTGGCCCTGGCCGTGCAGGGCATCGCCCGCGAGAAGAACAAGGTGGTCATGTTTTCCGGGCCCGCCACCACGGCGCTGACCAACAAAGAATGCTCGCCGCTGGGCTTTCACTGGATGTTCGACACCTACTCGCAGTCCGCGGGTGGCGCCAAGGCTACCGTGCGTGCCGGTGGCAAGTCATGGTATTTCATTACGGTGGACTACGCTTTCGGGCATTCGCTGGAAGCCGACACGACCAAGGCCGTCAAGGCATTGGGCGGCACCGTGGCCGGCGCGGTGCGCCATCCGTTGAACGCACCCGATTTCGCCTCGTATCTGCTGCAGGCGCAAAGTTCGAAAGCACAGGTCGTGGCGCTGGCCAATGGCGGGCAAGACACCGTCAACGCGGTCAAGCAGGCGCGCGAGTTCGGCATTGTCGAAGGCGGGCAGCGCCTGGTGTCGCTGTTGATCTTCCTGTCGGACCTGCGGGCGCTGGGCCTGGACAACGCCCAGGGCCTGTCTTATGTGGATGGTTTCTACTGGGATTTCGATGACGCCACGCGCCAGTGGTCGGGCCGCTTCGAGAAAGCGTACAAGGGCCTCAAGCCGACCATGACGCAGGCCGGGGTGTATTCCAGTGTGCTGCATTACCTGCGTGCCGTGGCCGCTACCGGCAGCACCGACGGCCGTATTGTGGCCGACAAGATGCGCGAGCTGCCGATCAAGGATTCGATCATGCGCAATGCCAGCATCCGGCCCGATGGCCGCGTCATCCACGATATGTACTTGTACGAAGTCAAGAAGCCGGGCGAATCCAAGGGCGGCTGGGATTATTCCAAGTTGATCGCCACCATCCCGGCCGACGAAGCCTTCCAGCCGCTGGCGGATTCGACCTGCCCGCTGCTGAAGCAGTAAAACGGTACCCAGGGGGCGGGCCGCGCAGGTCCGCGCCTGGGGCCCGCAGTATCCCGTTATCTTTGAGGAGCAACCCATGAGTGCAGTCCCCAGCGTACCGCTATTGATCGGCGGCAAGCTCGTGCAATCCAAAACGACTGAATGGCGCGACGTGATCGACCCGGCCACGCAGCAGGTGGTCGCCCGCGTTCCCTTCGCCACGCGCGAGGAGCTGGACCTGGCGGTGGCCAATGCCAAAGAAGCTTTCCAGACCTGGCGCAACACCGGCCAGGGCGCACGCATGCGCGTGATGCTGAAGCTGCAGCAACTGCTGCGCGAGAACTCCGGCAAGCTCGCTGAAATGATCACGCGTGAACATGGCAAGACCCTGCCTGATGCCGAAGGCGAAGTCGGGCGCGGCCTGGAAGTGGTCGAGCACGCATGCTCGATCGCCAATCTGCAGTTGGGCGAATATGCCGAGAACGCCGCCGGTGGCATCGACGTCTACACCTTGATCCAGCCGCTCGGTGTGTGCGCCGGTATCACCGCGTTCAATTTCCCGGTGATGTTGCCATGCTTCATGTTCCCGATCGCCATCGCTTGCGGCAATACGTTCGTGCTCAAGCCGTCTGAACAGGATCCCACTTCTTCGCTGTTCCTGGCGCAGCTTGCGCTCGAGGCGGGCCTGCCGCCGGGCGTGCTGAACGTGGTGCATGGCGGCCCCGATATCGCCAACGGCCTGTGCGAGCACCCCGATGTCAAGGCGGTATCGTTCATCGGCTCGACTCGCGTCGGGTCCGAGATCTACCACCGGGCCTCCAATGCCGGCAAGCGTTGCCAGGCCATGATGGGCGCCAAGAACCATTGCGTGATCCTGCCCGACGCCGATCCCGAAGTGGCGCTGAACCAGTTGGTGGGCGCGGCCTTCGGCGCCGCCGGCCAGCGCTGCATGGCTGCTTCGGTAGCCGTGCTGGTGGGGGAGGCGCGCAACTGGCTGCCCGACTTTGTCGAGCGCGCCAAGGGCCTGAAGGTCAATTCCGGCACCGACCGCGAAGCCGACCTGGGCCCGCTGGTGTCGCCCAATGCCAAGAAGCGGGTCGAGAGCCTGATCCAGAAGGGCGTGGACGAGGGCGCCAAGCTGCTGCTCGATGGCCGCGACCTGAAGGTGGCGGGCTTCGAGCAGGGCAACTTCGTGGGCCCCACGGTGTTCGACGGCGTGACCGAGGACATGACCATCTACACCGAGGAAATCTTCGGCCCCGTGCTGTGCGTGGTGGGCGTCGAGACCCTGGAAGAGGC
>DASPIV010000066.1:0-3054 GCA_035628955.1 Bordetella sp. | reverse complement strand
TGGGCCCCACCAGCGGGTCGAGCCGATAGCCCAGTATCAGTTCCAGCAGCTTGTCTTCCATTTGCTGCACCAGCAGGCCATCCAGGTGCGCGTGCGGTGCGCGCCGCCGCACTTCCGCCAGCATGTCGCCGGCCTGGCGCTGTAGCTGGGCCTGGTCGCGGATGCCCATCCGCACCCCGCCCGCGTCGGTCTTGTGGGGCAGGTCGGGTGACAAGGCTTTCAGGATAACGGGGTAGCGCAGATCGTGTCGCAGGTCGTCGGCCGCTACCACCCGTGTGGCAGCCACGGGCAGGCCCAATTGCGCGAATACCTGGCTGGCCTCGTACTCGTTCAGCGTGCCGGCGGTAGGCAGGCCAGCCGGCCAGTCCAGCGGCGGGCCTTCGTCCGCGTGGCGGGCCGGCGCCGGGCGACGCAAGAACAGCGCCAGCGCCTCGGCACAGGATTCGGGGGTGCGGAACCCCGCAATGCCCTCGCGCTGCAACACCTGCAGCGAGGCCGTGGCGTGCGGCGCCAGGAAGGCGACTACCGGCTTGTGGCGGGGTTTGCTGGCCCGTACCAGGGGTTGCACGGCGAGTTCGGGATGGAATTGCGCCGATGATCCGGCCACGCTCAGCACTGCGTCGCACCAGTCGGCGGCGAGCAGGTGTTCAAGCAGATCCTGGTATTGCGCAGCGCTGGCAGCCAGCGTCAGGTCGATGATGGGTGCCTGGCGCAGGCGCAGGCCACGGCTTGCCATGTGCGCCACGAAGTTGTCGGGCGGCGTGGCGGCTTCCAGCCCGCGCATGCCCAGATTGTCGACCACGGTGGCCGCGCCGCCGCCCGTGGTGGTAATGACGGCCACGCGGGGCGTGCGCGTGGGCAACGGTGCGTGGCGGCCATAGCGCAGCATCAGCGGCACGATTTCGTACAAGGTTTCCAGCGACTCCACGCGCAGCACGCCATGGGCCCGCAGGAATGCATCCACGGCGGCGTCGTTACCGGCCATGGCGCCGGTGTGCGATTGCGCCAGGGCGTCGCCCTGGGCCGAGCGCCCCAGCTTGTAGGCAATGACAGGCTTGCCCGCGGCCTGCGCGGCATCCAGCGCGCGCGCCAGGATAGGCGCGTCGCGCAGCGTTTCCAGGAACAACAGAATGGAGCTGGTCTGTTCGTCTTCGACCAGGGCTTGCACGACTTCGCCAACACTGATGTCGCTTTCATTGCCTACCGATACGGTCTTGGCAAAGCCGAAACCACGCGCGGCGGCGCGCGAAAGCAGCGAACCCATCATGGACCCGCTTTGCGACACCAGGCTCAAGCCGCCGGCCAGCAGGCCGTCGGATTCGAAAACGGCGTTTACCGAAATGATGGCGCCGCTGTGCACGTTGGCCAGGCCAATGCTGTTGGGTCCCAGCAGGCGCAAGCCGAGCCCCCGGGCCTGGGCTACCAGCGCATCCTGTGCCATCCGCCCCTGCGGGCCGGCTTCGCCGAAGCCGTCGCTGTATATCGTGACCACCTTGGCGCCCGCGCGGGCACAGCCTTCGAGCTGGTCGGCCACCTTGGCGCCCGGCACCATGATGAATACATGCTCCACCGGCTGGGGCAGCGAGGCCAGGTCTGGAAAGGCGGGTTCGCCCAGGATGTCGGCGCGGGCCGCATTGATGGGAAATACCTGGCCGCCGTAGCCATGCTTGCGCATGAAGCGCAGCGGCCGGGCCGTGTTCTTGGCCGGATCGCCTGACGCCCCCACCAGGGCGATCGCGGCAGGGGCGAGCAAAGCTTGGGCAAATGTACCGTTACGCATGGGCGAAGTCGGGAAAAAGTGAAAGCGCTACACCTGGGCCTGCACCGGCTGGTGCAGCTGCAGGTCGCGCACGGCCAGCGACTCCAGGCGCCAGGCCTGCCCGCGCAAGCGCTGCGCCCGGCTGGTGCCCAGCACCGGCGTGACCAATTCATCGAACTTGTCGTGCAGGTCCGCGTCGCTGAGCGGCGCTTCCGGATCGCCCTTGCGGGTGGGCGCGAAGTGGCTATGGGTGGCGCCATCGCGCGTACGAACCGTGACGCGCGCAGCGCGCTGCGCGGGGAAGGCGACAGTCAGGGCGGGGTCGGCCCGCAGCGTGATGCGGGCCATCAGCGCGCGCAGCGTCGGGTCGGCCAGCCGGGCCGGTTCGAACGCGTCCAGCCGCACGGAGCCGTGGATCAGCGCATGCGCCAATACATAGAACAGGCTGAACTTGCCTTCGAATGGCGTGCGCGGGTCGCGGTTGCCGGTCACGTCCAGGGTGGTCTGGTACGCATCGACCCCGATCTGCTCGATGTCGGCCGGCGCCAGGCCGTGGGCGGCGCGCAGGGCCAGCGCTGCATCGATGGCGGCGAAGGTATGGCCGCAGCATCCGTGGTTCTTCTGCGTGATTTGCAGGATGTTGTAGCGGTCGCCCAAACCCTGCGTAGCGGTGGACCAGTCCGGGCTGTCGGCCAGCGCCGCACCGAAGCCTACCGGGCCGTCCAGCATGGCGGCCGCGCCGGTCAGGCCGTGCGCGGCGCCCAGGCCGGCGCGTACGCCGGCGTTGGCCGCGTTGCCCGCATGCAGGGCCTTGGTCATGGCGTCAGAACGGAAGGCCTGTTGCAGGCCAGCGGCGAAGCTGGCGGCTGTTGCCAGCGCATGCCGCATGGCGGTGGCATCACCGGGGGCGGCCAGCGCCGCGGCAGCGGCTGCCGCGCCGAAGCAGCCCACGGTGCCGGTCGTGTGGAAATAGCGGTAGTGCGCGGGCTGTACCGCGGCGCCGATACGGGTCGATATTTCGTAGCCCACCACGATGGCGTTGAGCAGCGCAATGCCGCTGGCGTCCTGTTCTTCGGCTACCGCCAAGGCCGCGGCGATCACCGGGCAGCCTGGGTGGTACACCGCATCGCGAAAGATGTCGTCGAACTCGACGGCATGCGAAACGCTGCCGTTGATCCAGGCCGCGGTCGGGCTGAACGCCGTGGTGCCGCAGCCCGGCAGGCTGGAACGCCCCGCGCCCAGTTCGGCCCGATGGGCGGCCAGCAACTGCGGGCAGGGCGCCACGCGGGTGCCGG
>DASPIV010000065.1:0-2984 GCA_035628955.1 Bordetella sp. | reverse complement strand
CAGGTCGGACAGGGCGGCGGCATCGAGGCCCAGCAGGTTGACGCGTTCGGCGGTTTCCATGACGTGTATCAAGCGCAAATAACCCGGATCAACGGCTGTGGATGTTGATTTCGGGGAAGAAGAACGCGACTTCGACAGCGGCGGTCTCGGCTGCGTCGGAGCCGTGCACGGCGTTGGCATCGATGCTGTCGGCGAAGTCGGCGCGGATGGTACCCGGCGCGGCCTTCTTGGGATCGGTGGCGCCCATCAGGTCGCGGTTCTTCTGGATGGCGCCTTCGCCTTCGAGCACTTGCACGAACACGGGGCCGGACACCATGAAGTCGACCAGATCTTTGAAGAAGGGGCGTTCTTTGTGGACGGCGTAGAAGCGCTCGGCGTCAGCGCGCGACAACTGCTGCAGGCGAGCGGCAATGACTTTCAGGCCGGCGTTTTCGAAGCGTGCGACGATCTGGCCAATGACGTTCTTGGCTACGGCATCGGGCTTGATGATCGAGAGAGTACGTTCGACGGACATGGAAACTCCAAACTGGGTTTGACTGTATTTCGGTTGATGGGTGCACGCCGCCGCGACGGCCGACTGCAACGACAACTCTGCGTTGGCCGCCCCCGGCGCTGCGTTCCGGGACTGGATTCGAGACTGGACCTTGCCGGAAGGTTCCGGCGGCCGCCGTTTTCTTAATAAAAACAGGGACTTCTGAAAGGTTTACAGTAACCCGGCATTCTAACACGCCGTCAAGACCGTAATACATCTTAAAATTGCCGGTTTGCTTGGCCGCATATCGGCCTGCCCCCGCTTTTTTTGCCGGAACCCGTAATGACCGAAGCCGCAGCCCCCACCCCACCCGAAACCGACGCCGCCGACCTGCCCAAGAGCTTCGAGCCCGCAGAGCTTGAAGCGCACTGGTATGCCGAATGGGAAAAGCGCGGGTACTTCGCCGCCGGCCAGCATGTAAAAACGGGGACCGACCCCCAACCTTATGTGATCCAGTTCCCGCCGCCCAACGTCACGGGCACGCTGCACATGGGACACGCTTTCAACCAGACCATCATGGATGGCCTGGTGCGCTACCACCGCATGCGCGGCGACGACACGGTATTCGTACCGGGCACCGACCATGCCGGCATTGCCACGCAGATCGTGGTCGAACGCCGTCTCGACGCCGAGCAGGTTTCGCGCCACGATCTGGGCCGCGAGAAGTTCATTGAAAAAGTGTGGGAATGGAAGGAGCAGTCGGGCAACACCATTACCAGCCAAGTACGCCGCCTGGGGGCCTCGGCCGACTGGCCGCGCGAATACTTCACCATGGACGAGCGCATGTCGCGCGGCGTGGTGGAAACCTTCGTGCGCCTGTACCAGCAAGGCCTGATCTACCGCGGCAAGCGGCTGGTGAACTGGGATCCCAAGCTGCTGACCGCCGTGTCCGACCTGGAAGTGCTGTCCGAGGAGACCGACGGCCACATGTGGCACATTCTGTACCCGTTCGTCGACGGCCCGCAGACCATTGTCGACAACGATGGCCAGACGGTCACGCTGCGCGGCATGACCATTGCCACCACGCGTCCGGAAACCATGCTGGCGGACGGTGCGCTGTGCGTACACCCGGATGACCCCCGCTACCGGCACTTGGTGGGCAAGATGGTCGAGTTGCCGCTGTGCGACCGCAACATTCCCATCATCGCCGACGACTTCGTCGACCCGGCATTCGGCACCGGCTGCGTGAAGATCACCGGCGCCCACGATTTCAACGACTACGCCTGCGCGCTGCGCCACGATCTGCCGTTGATCGTGATCTTCACGCTGGACGCGCACATCAATGAAAACGGTCCGCAGCAGTTCCAGGGCATGGAGCGCTACGAGGCCCGCAAGGCGGTGGTGGCCCAGCTCGAGGCCGAGCATTACCTGGTAAAAGTCGAGCCCCACAAAATGATGCAGCCCAAGGGCGACCGCACCGGCGTGGTGCTCGAGCCCATGCTCACCGACCAGTGGTTCGTGGCCATGAGCAAGCCCGCGCCCGCCGGCACGCTGAACCCGGGCAAGAGCATCACCCAGGTGGCGCTGGACGTCGTGGCCGATGGCCGGATCAAGTTCTATCCCGAGAACTGGACGACGATCTACAACCAGTGGCTGAACAATATCCAGGACTGGTGCATTTCGCGCCAGCTGTGGTGGGGCCACCAGATTCCGGCCTGGTACTCGGACGATGGCCAGGTGTTCGTGGCCCGTTCCGAAGAGCAGGCGCTGGAACAAGCCCGCGCCGCCGGCGTCGCGGGCCCGCTTGCACGCGACCCCGATGTGCTGGACACCTGGTTCTCGTCGGCGCTGGTGCCCGTCACCACGCTGGGCTGGCCCGAAGACACGCCCGACCTGCGCCGCTACCTGCCGTCCAGCGTACTGGTCACGGGCTTTGACATCATTTTCTTCTGGGTGGCGCGCATGGTCATGATGACCACCCACCTGACCGGCCAGATCCCGTTCAAGCATGTGTATATGCACGGCCTGATCCGCGACGCGGACGGCCAGAAAATGAGCAAGTCCAAGGGCAATACGCTGGATCCGATCGACCTGATCGACGGCATCGACCTGGACGGCCTGGTGGCCAAGCGCACCTATGGCCTGATGAACCCCAAGCAGGCCGGCGCCATCGAGAAAACCACGCGACGCCAGTACCCCGACGGTATCCCCGCGTTCGGTACCGATGCGCTGCGCTTCACGATGGCGGCCTACGCCACCCTGGGCCGCAACATCAATTTCGACCTGAAGCGCTGCGAGGGTTATCGGAACTTCTGCAACAAGCTGTGGAACGCCACCCGCTATGTGTTGATGAACACCGAAGGCCACGACCTGGGCGGCAGCTCGCCGGCCGAGCTGTCGTTCGCCGACCGGTGGATCGTCAGCCAGTTGCAGGGTCTCGAGGCCGAGGTGGAGCGCGGCTTTGCCGACTACCGCTTCGACAATGTCGCGAACGCCCTGTAACGCTATGTAT
>DASPIV010000064.1:0-8043 GCA_035628955.1 Bordetella sp. | reverse complement strand
CGCTGCGCCTGGGCTAACACCGCACCGCCTACTATCCACATTCAAGGGGAACAAAATGAAACGACGCATGATCCTGGCCGCCCTGGCCATTGCCAGTACTACCCTGCCACTGCACGCCCACGCCCAGCAACCGTACCCGTCGCGGCCCATCAAGCTGGTGGTGCCGTTTCCACCGGGCGGCACCACCGACGTACTGGCCCGCACCATCGCCGACCCGCTGGGCAAACTGCTCAAGCAGACCGTGGTGGTGGAAAACCGCAGCGGCGCGGCTGGACGCATAGGCAGCGAGTATGTGATCCGCGCAGAACCCGACGGCTATACCCTGGGTATCGCCACGGTCAGTTCGCATGCCGTCACGCCGGTCGTGTACGACAACATTTCGTACGACGTCACCACCGATCTGGCGCCCATCACACGGCTGGCCTCGGTGCCCAATGTGCTGACCGTCAGCCCCAAGGTGCCGGCCACCGACATGAAGTCGTTCATCGCCCTGCTGAAGAGCCAGCCCAATCACTACACCTATGGCTCCGCAGGCGCCGGTTCCGAAGCCAACATGATGGGCGAGCTATTCAAGCTGAGCACGGGCACCGAGATGATGCACGTACCGTACCGTGGGTCGAGCCCGGCCTTGCAGGATGCCTTGGGCGGCCAGATCGCCGCGGTATTCGACAACCTGCCTTCGTCGCTGCCTTTTATCCGCAACGGCGACCTGAAGGCGCTGGCCATTGCCTACCCGCAACGCATCGACGCCCTGCCCGACGTGCCCACGTTCGCCGAAGCCGGCGTGCCGGAAGTGAACGACGCGTCGTGGTTCGGCCTGGTGGCGCCCAAGGACACCCCGCCCGCGATCGTGCAGCGCATCTACGAAGCCACCCGTGAAGTCCTGGCCATGCCCGACGTGCAGCAACGGCTGGCGGGCTTCTCGGCAGTGCCGGTGGGCAACCCGCCGGCCGAGTTCGCCGCCGAACTCAAGGCCGAGATCGACAAGCAGCGCAAGACGGCCGAGCGCGCCCACATCAACCTGAAGTAAACGGGCCACCCGCCCGCGGAGACCGCCATGGCCCCTACGACCCGCATCCTGGTGGCGCAGTTGTTCCAGGAAACGCATGGCTTCACGCCCGTGGCCACGCCGCTGTCGGCCTTCGAGATCGAAACAGGGCCGGCGATGCTGGCCGCCAATGCGGCGGCCGACTCGGTGCTGGGCGGCATACTGCGCACCTTGCGGGCGCAGGGCTGCGTCGCCGTGCCGACCCTGGCCGCGCGGGCCCGGCCGGGCGGACGGGTGGAAGACACCGCCTATGCCCGGCTGCGCGAGGGCATCCTGGCGGTCGCCCGCCAGGGCGGCTACGACGCCATCGCGTTGTGCCTGCATGGCTGCATGCAGACCATCAGCCTGGATAGCGCCGAGGCCGACCTGCTTGCGCAACTGCGCGCTATCGCCGGCCCGGACATGCCCATCGTGGCCGGCTTCGACCTGCACGCGCATGCCATCCCGGCCATGCTGGGGCAACTGGACTTTGCCTCGGCCTACAAGACCAATCCGCACGGCGACGCCGCGGCCACCGGCGAACGCGTCGCCACGCAGCTGCTGCACATCCTGCGCACCGGCCAACGGCCCGTGGGCGCCAGCGTGCATGTGCCCATGCTGACGCGCGGCAATGATGAAACCGCGCACGGCCCGCTGGCCGAACTGCATGCCCGGGCCCAAGCCGCCGTGGCCGCCGGCGATGGCCTGATCGACGTATCCATCTTCAACGTCAACCCGTTCATCGATGGCGCCGGCGTGGGCCAGACCGTGGCGGTGTACGCCCGCCCGCGGGCGCGCGCCGCAGCCCGCGAACTGGCTGCCGAACTGGCGCAGTCGCTGTGGGACGGCCGCGATCGCTATGTGCACGACCTGCCCGACGTGGCCGCCCTGCTGCGCGCTCATGGCGACGACCCGCGCAGGCTCATCATCGGCGACTTCGGCGACCGGGTGCTGGCCGGCGGCCCCGGCGACAGCGCCCATGTGCTGGAACGCTGCCTGGCGCTGACCGGCAAGCGCATCGTCGCCGTCATCACCGACCCGGATGCACTGGCGCAATGCCGCCATGCCGGGCTGGGCGCCCAGTTGGCGCTGCCGGTGGGCGGCGCCTACACCCCCGACTGCCCGGCGCTGCCGGTGCAAGGGCAGGTGGCTGCCCTGGGCGACGGCGTGTTCCGCAACCGCGGCGTGTTCATGCGCGGCGCCACCCTGAGGCTGGGGCCGTACGCCGTGCTGCGCCATCCGCGCTACGACCTGCTGATCACGCAGGACGCCATCATGTCGCAAGATCCGGGCTGCTACCTGGACGCCGGCATCGACCTGGACGCGGCCGGCATCATCGTGGTGAAGTCGGGCTACCACTTCAAGCTGGCCTTCGACACCCTGGGGGTGTGCGCCTGCGCCGAAACCCCCGGCCTGACGGGCTACCATCCCCAGCGCCTGCCGTTCGACCGCGCCCGTCCCCTGTATCCGCTGGATGAAATCGCGTTCCAGCCCAACCCGATCGATTTGCCCGGGCTGCCGGCAAGGCCGCCAAGTTTGCCAGATGCCTGACTCCCCGCAGGGGTGTCAGACACCGAATATGGTGAGACCGTCTGCCCGCAAAAGTGGCTGACACCTGCCCACGATCGGCGTGTATGCTGGCCGGCACGGCTTTCCACGGGGGGACCACGCCATGCCGAGAATCGGTGCTGATATCAGGGAACTACGTCGCCGGCGCGGGCTCGGCATACGCGAAGTCGCGCTGCGCTCGGGCGTGTCGCACGCCTCGATCTCGCTGATCGAACGCGACAAGATCAGTCCATCGCTGGACACCCTGGCCGCGGTGCTCGATGCCCTGGGCACCACCATCGTGGGCTTTTTTTCCAGCAGCCGCCTGCTGGTGGCCGAATCGCCCTTCTACGGCCCCGAAGATTTGCCCGAGATCGGCAAGGCCAGCACCATCTCGTACCGCATGATAGGCAGCCGCTTCGCCAATCGCGCCATGCTGATGATGCAGGAACGCTATGCGCCGGGGGCCGATACGGGCGAACTGTTCAGCCACAACGCCCAAGAGGCCGGACTGGTCACCGCCGGCGCCATCGAGATCACGGTGGGCGACAAAACCCGCGTACTCGAGGCCGGCGACGCCTATTATTTCGACAGCCGCGTACCGCACCGCTTTCGCAATGCGGGCGATGGCACCAGCGAGATCGTCAGCGCGGTCACGCCGCCCACCTATTGACCCGGCGCAGGTCCGCCGCGCCGCCCGCCCCCGCCGCGCCCCGAGCCAGTTAAAATGGCCGGTTTCCCGCGCCTGGGGCCGGGCCGCCCCCCGTGCCGGCCCACCCGCACGGCATTCCGAATTCCAAGAATCTTATGCTCACTTTTCAGCAAATCATCCTTACGCTCCAGGACTACTGGGACAAGCAGGGCTGCGCCTTGCTGCAGCCGTACGACATGGAAGTCGGTGCCGGCACCTCGCACACGGCCACCTTCCTGCGCGCCATAGGCCCCGAGCCCTGGCGCGCGGCCTATGTGCAGCCCTCGCGCCGTCCCAAAGACGGCCGCTACGGCGAAAACCCCAACCGCCTGCAGCATTATTACCAGTACCAGGTGGTGCTCAAGCCGGCGCCGCCCGAAATCCTGGACCTGTACATCGGTTCGCTCAAGGCGCTGGGCATCGACCCCACGCAGCACGACATCCGCTTCGTCGAAGACGACTGGGAAAACCCCACGCTGGGCGCCTGGGGCCTGGGCTGGGAAGTCTGGCTCAACGGCATGGAGGTCACCCAGTTCACCTACTTCCAGCAAGTGGGCGGGCTCGACTGCACGCCCACCACCGGTGAAATCACCTACGGCCTGGAACGCCTGGCCATGTACCTGCAGGGCGTGGAAAGCGTGTACGACCTGGTCTGGACCGAAGGCGTGGGCGGCAACCGCGTGCTGTACCGCGATGTGTTCCACCAGAACGAGGTCGAGCAATCCACCTATAACTTCGAGCACGCGTCGGCCGACATGCTGTTCGCGCACTTCAACGACTACGAAACCGAGGCCAAGCGCCTGATGGAAGTGCCGCTGGCGCTGCCCGCCTATGAAGCCGCGCTGAAGGCCGCGCACACTTTCAACCTGCTCGACGCGCGTGGCGCCATCAGCGTGACCGAACGCGCCGCCTATATCGGCCGCATCCGCAATCTGTCGCGTGCAGTGGCGCAGGCTTATTACGATTCCCGTGAACGACTGGGCTTCCCCATGCTGGGCCGCGACCAGGCCGCCGGGGAGGCAGCATAAATGACGACGAACATCCGCCCCCTGCTGGTCGAACTGCTGACCGAAGAACTCCCGCCCAAGGCCCTGCAGAAGCTGGGCCAGGCGTTTGCCGAAGGCGTGCGCGCCACGCTGCACAAGCACGGCCTGTTGGCCGAGGGCTGCGCAGTGGCCGCCTTCTCGACACCGCGCCGCCTGGCGGTGCGCCTGTCGCAAGTGCGCGACCAGGCGCCCGACCAGGCCTACACCGAAAAACTCATGCCCGTGAAGGTGGGGCTGGACGCCGATGGCAGCCCCACGCCGGCCCTGCTGAAAAAGCTGGCCGCCAAGGGCCTGGAAGGCATAGACCCGGCCAACCTGGCCCATGAATCCGACGGCAAGCAAGACTACCTGGTGGCACGTGGCACCGCACCCGGCGCCAAGCTGGCCGATGGGCTGCAAGAAGGCTTGCAGGCCGCCATCGACGGCCTGCCCATCCCCAAGGTCATGCGCTACCAATTGGCCGATGGGGTCACCACCGTGAAATTCGTGCGTCCCGCGCATGGCCTGGTGGCCCTGTATGGCGCCGACGTGGTGCCGGTGTCGGCCCTGGGCCTGACGGCCGGCCGCAGCACTTTGGGACACCGCTTCATGGCCGATGCGCCCATCGATGTGGCCGATGCCGACGCCTACGAAACCACGCTGGCCGAACAAGGCCGCGTCATTGTTTCGTTCGAGTTGCGCCGGGCCGCGATCGACACGCAGCTGCAGGCGCATGCCGCGCGCCTGGGCGCCACGCTGGGCACCGATCCCGAAGTGGCGGCCCTGCTCGACGAAGTGACGGCGCTGGTCGAATACCCCACCGTATATGTGGGCGAGTTCGAAGAGCAATTCCTGCAAGTGCCACAGGAATGCCTGATCCTGACCATGCGCCTGAACCAGAAGTACTTCCCCTTGTTCGACCCTGCCACGGCCAAGCTGACGCACCGCTTCCTGATCGTCAGCAACATGCACACCGACAACCCGGTCAACATCGTCGAAGGCAACCAGCGCGTGGTGCGCCCGCGCCTGGCCGACGCGCAGTTCTTCTTCGACACCGACCGCAAGACCCCGCTGGCCGCGCGCGTGCCGCAACTGGACAGCATCGTCTATCACAACAAGCTGGGTACCCAGCTCGAACGGGTGGAACGCGTGCGCGCCATTGCGCGCAGCGTGGCCGCCTTGCTGGACGGCGACACCGCCGCCGCCGACCGTGCCGCCCTGCTGGCCAAGGCCGACCTGGGCACCAACATGGTGGGCGAATTCCCCGAGCTGCAGGGCATCATGGGCTCCTACTACGCGGCTGGCGATGGCGAGCTCGCCAGCGTGGTGCGGGCCCTGCGCGAGCAGTACCGCATCCGCCTGGACAGCCCCGTCACGGCGGACACACTGACCGCCGCGGTGCTGTTCATCGCCGAACGCGCCGAAACCCTGGTGGGCATCTGGGGCATCGGCCTGGCGCCCACCGGCGAACGCGATCCGTTCGGCCTGCGCCGCGCCGCGCTGGGCCTGATCAGCGCCTTCGAACAACTGGCGGCGGGCGGCCTGCTGGCCGCCAGCGCCAGCGGCCCGTTGTCGCTCGATGGCTTGCTGGAACTGGCGGCCGGCACCTTTCCGGCCGGCAAGATCCCGGCCGCCACGGTGGCCGAAGTACGCGCCTTCATCTACGAACGCTACCGCAACCAGTTGGCCGCCGAATTCGACCGCAACGCCGTCGATGCCGTGATCGCCCTGGCCCCGCCGCTGCACCAGGCGGGCGCACGCGTGCGCGCCGTCACTGCGTTCGGCCTGCTGCCGGAAGCCGCCAGCCTGGCCGCCGCCAACAAGCGCATCGGCAACCTGCTCAAGAAAGCCGAAGGCGAAATCGGCGCGCTCGACGCCGCCCGCCTGTCCGAACCCGCTGAACAAGCGCTGGCCGCCGCCGTGGCGGCGCTGCGCCCGCAGGCCCAGGCCCAGTTGCAGGCGGGCGACTTCGCCGGCAGCCTGAGCACGCTGGCCCGGGCGCGCCAGCCCGTCGATGCTTTCTTCGCCGATGTCATGGTCATGGCCGACGACCCCGCCGTGCGCGCCAACCGCCTGGCGCTGCTGGCGCAGTTGCACGGGCTGATGAACCAGGTGGCCGACATTTCCAGGCTGGCACAGTGAAGCTCATTGTTCTCGACCGCGACGGCGTCATCAATCAAGACAGCGACGCCTTCGTCAAAACCCCCGACGAATGGATCGCCTTGCCGGGCAGCCTGGCAGCCATCGCCCGCCTGTCCCAGGCGAACTACACCGTAGTGGTGGCCAGCAACCAGTCCGGACTGGCACGCGGGCTGTTCGACATAGCCATGCTCAATGCCATCCATGCCAAGCTGCATCGCGAACTGGCCCAGGCCGGCGGCGTGATCGACGCCATCTTCCTGTGCCCGCATGGCCCTGGCGAGGGCTGCTCATGCCGCAAGCCCCTGCCCGGCATGTATCACGACATCGCCAGCCGCTACGACGCCGACCTGGCCGGCGTACCCGCCGTGGGCGACTCGCTGCGCGACCTGCAGGCCGCCGCCGCGGCCGGCTGCACGCCCTGGCTGGTACTGACCGGCAATGGCGCCAAGACCCGGCAAGGCGAGCTGCCCGCCGGCACGCGCATTGCCAATGACCTGTCGGCCGTGGCCGACGCCCTGTTGCAGGAAGCCTGAGCTCATGGCCTGGTTGCGTTCGTTTCTCTATATGGTGTTCCTGGTCGTCACGGTCATTCCGTACGCCTTTGCCTGCATCTTGTGGGCTCCCTTGCCACAGCATTTGCGCTACCGGCTCACGGTGGCCTGGCCGCGCCTGGCGATCTGGGGCGCGCGCGCTTTCTGCGGCATACGTTGGCAGGTCAAGGGCGCCGAAAACCTGCCCGACGGGCCCTGCATTCTGCTGTCGAAGCACCAGTCGGCCTGGGAAACGCTGTACTTCCCCGCGCACATGCCGCGCGAAGTCTGCTATGTGTACAAGAAAGAACTGCACATGCTGCCGTTCTTCGGCTGGGGCCTGGCGCTGCTGCGCATGATTCCCATCGACCGTTCCAAGGGCCGCGACGCCTTCGAGCAGGTCATCCGCCAGGGCCAGCGGCGGCTCGACGAAGGCCGCTGGCCGCTGCTGTTCCCCGAGGGCACGCGCGTGACCCCCGGGCAGACCGGGCGCTTCAAGATGGGCGGCGCCCTGCTGGCCTCGCGCACCGGCGCGGTGGTGATCCCGGTGGCGCACAATGCGGGCGAATGCTGGCGCCGCAACGCCTTCGTCAAGCAGCCGGGGCTGATCACCGTGTCCATCGGGCCCGCGATAGAATCGCAGGGAATCTCCCCCGAGGACCTGAACGCCAAGGTACAGGCCTGGATCGAAGGGGAAATGCGCCAACTCAATCCCGAAAGGTATGCCCAGCAACGGTCAGCTTGAACTGCTGTTCACCGAACCCGAGCCTGCGGCGCCCGGCGCGCCGCAGGCGGCCCCCCTGCTGACTCCGCCGGCGCCGGTCGCCGCGTCCACGGTGGCCACGCCGCGCCCCGATCCCCTGCCGCCCGGCGCCCGCTGGCGCGAAGTCGCCACCGAGCAGCAAACCATCGGCTTCGTCCTGCTGCGCTCGCGCCGGCGCAGCATCGGCTTCGTGGTGGCCGACGACGGCCTGCGCGTCACGGCGCCCAACTGGGTCACGCTGACCCAGGTCGACGACGCGGTGCGCGAGAAAGCCCGCTGGATCCTCGCCAAGCTGCGCGACTGGCAGGCCCGCAAGG
>DASPIV010000063.1:0-4807 GCA_035628955.1 Bordetella sp. | reverse complement strand
CGGTGCCGGCCAGGACGCCCAGGCGCAGATCCAGTTTCGCGATGTCGGCGCCAAGACCCTGGCGCTGGGTATTGCCAAGCTGGACATCATCCAGGGATAAGCATTATGGACAGCAGCGAGGCAACACAGTCCGAGCTGGCGGCGCTACGCGCCGAAATCGACGAAATCGACCAGCAGATTATGCTGTTGCTGGGTGTGCGCTTCCGATGCACCGACATGATCGGTGAACTGAAGCAGGCACATGGCCTCGACCCGGCCGACCCCCAGCGGGCCGCCCAGCAGCTCGACCGTATCCGGCATCTGGCCATTGACGCGGGCGTGCCGCCCGACCTGGCGGCCACTTTGCTGCGCGCCATCATCGATACGGTCGTAGAGCACCATCGCCAGCAGCGCGAGCGGCCTTATTCCTGATCTGCGTGCGGCATCGTCATAGCTGCACGTACACCATTCCGTTTTCGATCTTGACCGGATAGCTGCGGATATCCTGCTTCAGCGGCGCGCACAGCGCCTTGCCGGTGCGCACATCGAAACGACCCTGATGCAGCGGGCATTCGATCTCGTGGCCCTCCAGGAAGCCGTCGCACAGGCGGGCCAGGCCATGGGTGCACAGGCTGTCGGTGGCATACACCGCGGCGCCCACCGCGTACAGGGCAAGCTCGCGGCCACCCACTTCGAACGGCGTGACGTCGTCCGCCGCCAGTTCATTGTGCGGCAAGGTTTCCATCCAGCAGACTGCCTTCATGGGCAGGGTTTCGGTATCTGGCATGGGCGGCTCCTATAGCGGATAGATCAGTGAATTCGGAATCAGCTCGCTGTCGAATACGCATTGCCGCGCTGCAAACTTCAGGCCTTGCGGTGTTTGTTCGATCACGTCCAGGTAGCGCCCGACATTGAACACCGTGGTCGGCTGGCTGGGCTTGGTGCGAAACACCGCATAACTGGCTTCCGATTCGATGCGCCCGCCATCGGCCGACAGTATGCGCGGGGCGCCGATCACATGATGCTGGTAGTAGGGGTCGTGGAAGATAGTCTCGCTGATGGCGTAGACCCTGTCCTGCAGCATGCCCTTGCTTTCGAAGGCCAGCGTGGCCAGCGGGAAACCCCGCTCATGGTTTTCGCGCGGCACAATGCGATAGACGCAATCGTCAGTGAAGAACTCCGGCCATTGCTGCCATTGCCCCGCGTCCAGCGCGGCCGCATAGTCGGTGTACAGGCGCACCAGCGCATGATAAGTCTGGAAATCGATCATGGTCGTCAGGCCTCCATGATGCGCCGCCAGTAGGCGTACATGCCACGTATCAGCGTCTCGGTCACCATGTGGTCGGTATTCTCCACCGTGCGTCCCCCCAGCTCGGCCAGTGCGCGATGCTGCGGTTTTTGCTCAAAACCGGCTTGCGACAATTCGATGACCTCGCCATCGTCGGCCGATACGAATCCGGCGGGGCCGAACAGGTTGGCCTGGCGCAAGCGGCGGCGTGTCATTTCCGGCGTGTCTTCGGCAAAGCCGAAATGGGTCCAGACAAAATCGAAGGCGTCGTGGCCCACCGGCTGGATATGGCGCGTCGACAGCGAATTCACCTGCTGCTGGATCACCAGGCTGGGAAACAGCGTCATCAGCACGGCCGTCGGGCCATTCCACCAAGGCTCGGGCACGATGTCCAGGAAGCGCTCGTCGTTGAGCTGCATCTGCTCTTTGAAGCTGGCCACGCCTTGCGTGGCGGAGCCCTTGCCGCCCTGGCCGCGGGTGGAAATCATGGCGGCGTGGCGGAATTGGCGGTCCATCTTCAGTTCCGAGCGGTTATCGGCGCGCCACAGGCCAAAGGTGACGAACCAGGTGTGCAGCAAGCCCGGATGGTAGGGGTCCTTGATGTTCTCCTGCATCAGCTTCCAGTTGCCCCCGATGCGCTGGCGGCTGTAGCCATGCACCACCAGTTGCCGGCCATCGAAGACGCGATCGAAGTAATGCAGGATGTCCGGGCCCAGGAAGTCTTCCAGGGGTTCGACCCGGTGATCGAACGAGGCGAACACCACGCCGTGCCGGCAAGTCACGGCCAACTGGTTCAGGCTGTGTTCGGCCGGATCGAAGTCCGGCGGCATGCCGCCATTGATGCGCCCATCCTGCTTGATGCCGCGCCGCAGGGGCACGCCGATCAGCTTGCCTTGCAGGTCATAGTTCCACTGATGATAGGGGCATACGAACTCGGTGCGACGCCCGGAACGTTCCCGGCAAAACTGCACGCCTCGATGCGCGCACACGTTTTCCAGTACGCGCACCACACCTTGCGCATCGCGTACCAGAATGACTGACCGCTCGCCGATGGCGGTGCGCTTGAAGTCGCCGGGTTGCGGTATCTCGGCCTCCAGGCCGACGTAATTCCAGTGTCCGCGGTAGAAAAAACGCTCCATCTCGCGCGCATGCAGGGCCGTGTCGGTATACACGCCGAAGGGGATCCGGCTGGTTCCGTTGTCTGGCCATGCCACCGGCGCGAAAGGGTGCGCGGCATTCATGGCGCGCTCCGTTTACAGGGGCGGGCAAGGCGTGGCGGCCGGGCATGGTCAGGCATGGTGTCTCTCCGGATTCATGGTGTTATGCGGCCATCATCGTGCGCGGTAGCGAATTAATAAATAGAATTCCGTGAATACGCAGAATCACCACGATCAATAATGGTGGGAGACAAGCGTGAATTTGAAGGATATCGACCTGAACCTGCTGGTCGTTTTCGAAGAGCTGCTCAAACAGGGCAGTGTCTCGGCCGCCGCCGTCAGCCTGGGCGTGTCGCAGCCCGGTGTCAGCAATGCGCTGAACCGGTTGCGCCGCCTGTTGGGCGATGAATTGTTCCTGCGCACCTCGCGCGGCATGGTTCCCACCCCCTATGCCGACGCATTGGCGGGACCGCTGGCCGGTGCGCTGGACGCCATCCGCGATACGCTCGACGCGCGCGCCACTTTCGATCCGGCCAGCAGCCAGCGCGGCTTTGTCATGGGTGTCAGCGATGTGGGCGAAACCTATTTTCTGCCCCGGCTCATGCAGCATCTGGGCCAGAACGCGCCGGGCGTCACCATTCGCACGGCGCGCACCACTTCAGTGGATGTGAAAGACGAAATGGAGCGGGGCCGAATCGATCTGGCCATGGGGTTCCTGCCGGCCCTCAAGAGCGGTTTTTTTCAGCGCCGCCTGTTTCGCCAGCCTTATGTCTGTCTGTTCCGGCGCGATCATCCGCTGGCTCGCGGCACGATCTCGCTGCGCCAATTCCGGGCGGCGGAGCATGTGGCGATCCTGGCCGAGGGCACCGGGCATGGCGTGGTCGACGACATCATGCAGCGTGCCGCCGTCGCGCGCCGCATCCGCCTGACTGTTCCGCACTTCATGGCTGTCGGGCCGGTGCTGCAAAGCACCGACATGATCGCCGTGGTGCCGCAACGCTTTGCCGATTGTGTCTGCGACCCGTTCGGCCTGGTCGCCGCGACCTGTCCGGTAAAGATTCCCGAATCCGAGATCAACGTGTTCTGGCATGCACGCAATCATCGCGTTGCGGCCAACCAGTGGCTGCGGCAAACAATGAGCGACGTGTTCGGCGAATAGCCGCCGGGCCGATCGGCGGCTTCGGCGGGGTTGCCTGCCCGGCGGCTAGCCGGTCTGCTGGATGCCTTCCAATGCTTCCTGCAGTTCCAGCCAGCGCTCTTCCAGCGACTGCATGCGCTTGCCCAGTTCGCCGTGTTCGGCCAGCACCTGCTGGCGCTCCGCGCGCCGCGCCTCTGAATACAGATCGGCGTCGGCGATGATTTCATCCAGTTTCTGCAAGGCCGTGCGCGTCTTGTCCATGCCGGCTTCCACCTTGGCCAATTCGCTTTCCAGCGGTTTGCGCAGCGTCGCCAGCCGTTGCCGCTGTTCGGCTTCGAGGCGGCGTTGCGCTTTGCGGTTCACGGTTTCGGCAGCCCCTGCCGGGTCGCGTGCCGCCGCATCGGCCGCTCTTTCCTCGGCACCGCGTGCGGCCAGCCAGTCGCGATAGTCTTCCAGGTCGCCATCGAATTCGTGTACGGCGCCGTCGGCCACGATCCAGAAAGTGTCGACCGTGGTTCGCAGCAGGTGCCGGTCGTGCGATACCAGCAGCATGCTGCCGGAAAACTCCGCCAGCGCGGCTGCCAGCGCTTCGCGTGTTTCCACGTCCAGGTGGTTGCTGGGCTCGTCCAGCAACAACAGATTGGGCTTTTGCCACACGATCAACGCCAGCGCCAGGCGCGCCTTCTCGCCGCCCGACATCGGCCCCACCAGGCCGGTGGCGGCTTCGCCCGAGAACCCGAAACCGCCCAGGTAATTGCGCAGTTCCTGTTCGCGGGTGTCGGGCGCCAAGCGCGCCAGGTGAGCCAGCGGGGTGGCGTCCAGGTCCAGCATATCGAGCTGATGCTGGTGGAAATAACCGATGGCCAGCCCGCGCGACGCGCGCCGCTGGCCGGCCTGCACCGGCAGTTCTTCGGCCAGGGTCTTGATCAGGGTGCTCTTGCCCGCACCGTTGGCGCCCAGCACGCCAATCCGGCTGCCAGCGCGAATCATCAGTGTTACGTCGCGCAGAATGGGCACGGCCTGCCCGGCCGCATCGGTATAGCCGGCGGACAGGTGCTCCAGCGTCAGCAGCGGGTCGGGCATGTGGTCGGGCGACGGGATGCGGATGTCGATACCGGCTTCGGCGTGCAATGGCGCCAGGGCTTCCATGCGCGCCAGTGCCTTGACGCGGCTTTGCGCCTGCTTGGCTTTGCTGGCCTTGGCCTTGAAACGGTCGATGAAGCCTTGCAGCCGCGCTGTTTCGCG
>DASPIV010000062.1:0-3466 GCA_035628955.1 Bordetella sp. | reverse complement strand
ATCGATCTGGCGGCATCCGATCTGCGCGACTCGCTCAGGTCGCAGGTGTACGCCTGCACCGAGGGCCGCGGGGCCGATGTGGTGCTGGACCCGCTGGGCGACGATATCTTCGATGCGTCGATCAGGGCGGTGGCCTGGTGTGGACGGCTGGTTTGCATCGGATTCGCGGCGGGGCGCATTCCAACGTTGAAGATCAACTATCTGCTGGTGAAGAACATCTCGGTATCGGGGCTGCAGTGGAGCGATTACCGCGATCGCCAGCCCGGCAAAGTGCGAGAGGTTCAGCAGCGCCTGTATGAGCTGCATGCCAAGGGAGCGTTGCGCCCGCAGATTACCGAAGTACTGCCGTTGGCCCGCTTTGCCGAGCCCTTGCGAGTACTCGCCAATGGCAAGGGCCGGGGGAAATACGTGTTGCAGCTTTGCTGATCACCATGGGTGGTGCCCCGCCCAGGTGGGAAATCCGCAGAAGACCATGAGAAAACGCCGGCTTGCCGGCGTTTTCTCATGGTCTTCCCTATAAGCCAGGATCGATTTTTTGCAATCACAAACGATTGCTTTGGTAAATCCAAATTGCGGCATGGGTGAACATGCCCGATGCTAGCCATACCTGGTGCTTGATCGACAAGCATGAAATCTATCAGGAGAGAGCATGACGCGCGACGGCGGCCGGTTCATCGGGAGGGTGGTGCTGGTTACCGGAGCGGGCGGTGCCCTGGGCAGCACTCAGGCGAAGATGTTCGCGCTCGAAGGCGCTCGCGTTGTGGTCGCGGACGTGTCGTCAGAGCGGGGCGAAGCTGTTGCGGCTTCAATCAGGAATAGTGGCGGCCAGGCCAGTTTCATATCGGTCGACGTGACATCCGCTGCCAGCTGGTCGCAGTTGATGGACCGGGTCAAGGCCGAAGTCGGTGCGTTGCATGTGCTGGTGAACAACGCGGGCATCGTCAGCCGCACCGGCATATCGACCATCTTCCTGGAAGAGTGGCACCGCGTGATCGACGTGAACCTGACGGGGCCCATGCTCGGCATCCAGGCATTGGCGCCATTGATCCGCGAGTCGGGCGGGGGATCGATCGTGAATATCTCGTCCACGGCGGGGCTCATCGGGCATCCAGGCGTTGCCTATGCAGCCAGCAAATGGGGGTTGCGCGGTATTACCAAGAGTGCAGCCCTTGATCTGCTGGACTGGGGCATACGAGTGAACTCGGTACATCCCGCGCAAGTATCCGACACGTTGATGGCCTCGGACTCCACGCCGGGGTGGCGACACGCCAACCAGCGAGTCATGCCAGCGGGACGGCCGGCAGAGACGATAGAAGTGGGCCGGGCCGTATTGTTCCTGGCCTCGGACGATTCAAGCTACATAAACGCGTCCGAGATTGTCGTCGATGGCGGTGCGGCATCCATCGGCATTGCACGTGTCCGCGCGGTACTCGAAGAAGACTTCAACATGTCGAGGCGAGCCGAACGGGGATAAATGCCTGGTGCGGGCCGCAAGCTGGAAAGCTTGCGCTGAATATTGAGGAGACAACATTGATAACTCGTCGAGATCTCATTATTGCGACGGCGGCAATCTCGGTTCCCAAGCTTTCGTTCGCGCAACGCTATCCCGCGCGCCCGGTCAGTGTGATCGTCGGCTTTTCCCCCGGGGGCGGCACAGACGTCACCGCGCGGATCGTCTCGAAGAAAATGTCGGCGCTTTTCGGGCAGCCGCTGGTGGTGGAAAACAAGCCCGGCGCAGCCGGAACGCTGGCCGCGGGCCAGGTAGAAAGGGCGCCAGCCGACGGATACACCATCTTGATGAATGCCAGTGGCGCCTATATTCATTCGATACTGAAGGCCGGCGACAGCTATGATCCCCTGGCCGTATGTACACCGATAGCCGGGGTGACGAAAACGCCTGTCGTCATGCTTGTGAACAATGCGGTTCCGGCCAAAAGCGTGAGCGAATTCGTGACGCTTGCACGCCATGAAGAAAACCGCTACAGCTACGGATCGGACGGAATCGCCGGAACGACCCAGCTCTGCGGAGACTATTTCAGCAAGCTGGCCGGGATCAAGCTACTGCATGTTCCGTTCAAAGGGGCCGGCGACAGCGTCGTGGCGACCGTATCGGGCCAGGTCGATGCCAATTTCCCAACCCTGCCCTCGGCACTGCCGATGTTGCGCGCCGGCAAGGTAAGGGCGTTGGCGGTCAGCGGCCGGGAGCGATCAAGAATCCTGCCTGACATTCCCACCTTTGAAGAGCTGGGCTACAAGGACTTCGGCTTTCTCTGCTGGTTTGGTTTTGTCGGCCCGAAGGGAATGCCCGGGGATATCGTCAATCAGCTCAACGGAATTACCCAGCAGGCCATAGAAGATAAACAAGTCCAGGCGTCAATTGAGAACCAGGGCATGGAGACCATGCCCGGTACCTCAGGGGAATGGCTTGCGTACATGGTGGAGGACGCGCAGAACATCAAACGCATGGCCAGGCTCTCGAACCTGCGGGTGTCCTAGTGATACAGGATCGGGGTGCCGACCTGGTGATCGTCGGAGGCGGGCTGGCCGGCCTTACTGCAGGTGTACGCGCCGCGCAGCTGGGCTTGCGGCCACTCGTGCTCGAGCAGGGCCAAGGCTGCGACTATCCGTGCAACTCGCGGCTGTCGGGGGGGATTCTGCATATCGGCTTTCACGATCCATACCGCGCTGACCAGGAGCTTGTCGACATCATCGAACGATTGACTGATGGCGCAGCCAAGCCCGAGCTCGCACGAGCGCTGGCGAAAACGGGTGCGCGATTAGTTTCATGGTTGCAGGCGCAGGGGACGAAGTTCATGCGCTTCAATTCCCAGGAAGGTTATCGCTGGTGCATGGCACCGCCACGGGCCTTGCGTGCGGGCGTCGACTGGGAGAAGCGCGGGCCGGATATATTGCTACGCCAGCTGGCCAGAAACCTCGTCGAGATGGGCGGGAAATTGCAGTCGGGGGCGCGCGCCGAAGCGCTTCTGATGCGAGACGGCCGTTGTGTGGGGGTGCGCGGCGCATGCGACGGCCGGCAGGTCGAGTGGCCGGCCAGGCATTGCGTGCTGGCCGACGGTGGTTTCCAGGCCAGCCGGCAATTGGTAGAGCAGTACATTGCGCCCTGTTTTGACGCGCTGTTCCAGCGTGGTGCGGGTAATTCGCGCGGCGATGGCTTGCGGATGGCGCAGGCGGCCGGCGCAGCATTGACAGACTGCAGCCGCTTCTACGGCCATGTGTTGTGCAGCGACGCCAGGCACAACGACCAGGTCTGGCCCTATCCGGAAATCGATGCCATTGCGACGGCGGGAATTGTGGTCGATGGCTACGGCCGCCGCTGCGTGGATGAGGGAAGGACGGGGGTCGGCCTGGCCAACGAGCTGGCGTTGCGCGATGGCCACGACACCTTTTACGCAGTCTTCGATGCGGCGATCTGGGATGGGCCGGGAACCACCGCGCGCATTCCCGC
>DASPIV010000061.1:0-9119 GCA_035628955.1 Bordetella sp. | reverse complement strand
TCGATCTGGGCGTGGCCACCTGCTGCGGATGCTGCGCCGACATGGCCCGCGAATACCTGCCCGGCGGACGCTGCTCCAGCGTGTGCAATGTGCAGTCGGTTGCCATGGCCGTCGCGCCGGCAAGCGCTGCCGCTGTTGTCGAAACGGGCGCATCGGCGGCCAACAGCTTTCCCATTCCCCTGGTCGCCGCGGCCTGAATCGCGCGGGCGATACGTACGCGCTAGCAGCGTTGCAATTCACCAACGCGGCGGTTCAGGCGCAGGCAGGCACTCTCGTGCCCCATCAGGCAGCCATGCGCGGCGCTCCGTACTATCTATCGGATGCAATTTGGGGTTGCAGGTCATCGCAACGCCTGCAATGGCGTCACGGTTGATGCGGGCCGTCCAAAACGCATACTCATTCTCATTCGATTGTCGTTTTCGGATCGCGCTCGCAAAGCCATTTATCAAATGCAGCGCCGCCCTAGCCGCGGCCTCTGTGCGGTGTTAGCCTGCCACCGTTGCATGCGCGATAAGGCGTACGCAGGGGTGCGGGCGCTGCACCCCGGATCAAGGAGTTCATCATGAAAGGCGACAAGACTGTCATCCAGTTTCTGAACAAGCAACTGACCAACGAACTGACGGCCATCAACCAGTATTTCCTGCATGCCCGCATCCTGGGGCATTGGGGGCTGAAAAAGCTGGGCAAGCACGAGTACGAAGAATCGATCGGCGAAATGAAGCACGCCGATCGCCTGATCGAACGCATCCTGATGCTCGACGGCCTGCCCAACCTGCAAGACCTGCACAAACTGTTGATCGGCGAAGACGTACCCGAAATGCTGTCCTGTGACCTGAAACTCGAACAAGGTGCTCAGGCCACCGTAAAAGAGGCCATCGCGCATTGTGAATCGGTGCGCGACTATGTGTCGCGCGATCTGTTCCAGGACATCCTGGACGATACCGAAGAGCACATCGACTATCTGGAAACCCAGATCGAACTGATCGACAAAGTGGGTCTGCAGAACTACCTGCAAAGCCAGATGGAAGTCGAAGACTGATCCGTACTGCCAGGCAGCACGCCAGGGGCCCGCTTCAGCGGGCCTTTTTCTATGCGCAGCGGCATGCGGGGATTCCGCTAGCCTGCATTACCGCGGCCTGGTCGCGGGCGCCCTGTCATGCCGGCGCAACCTGTTTTGGCGAACATGCGTGCCAACCCCCGACGCAGAGGGCGTGCCACCTATTCCCGCAACAGGAAAAACCATGACCGATCTCGACGATATTCCGTCCAACCCCACGGCCAGTACGCATTTCAATGACATCGTGCGTCACGCGCTGTCGCGCCGCGGCTTTCTGAAAGCCGGCCTGGGCGCGGGGGCGGTGGGTTTTCTGGGCGCTGGCCTGGCCGCCTGTGGCAGCGGCAGCGATGGCGATGACAACGACGATTCGAATGGCGGGAATCCGGCGCCTCCGTCCGCAGAGATGGGATTCAAGGCCGTGCCCATCAGCGTGGCCGATACGGTGACCGTACCCGAAGGCTATGCCTGGGCCGTGATCAACCGCTGGGGTGACAAGCTGCACAACAATTCGCCGGCCTTACGCGCCGATGCCGGCAATACCGGCGACGAGCAGGCCCTGCAGATCGGCTACAACCACGACGGGATGCATTTCTTTCCGATCGACGGCAGCAACAGCATCTCGGGCAGTAGCGACGAAGGCCTGATGGTGACCAACCACGAGTACATCACGCCGCATTATTTCTTTCCGTTGGGAGTCGAGCCCGGCAATGCCGCCTGGACCCTGGACTGGGTACGCAAGTCGCAGCATGCGCAGGGCGCGTCGGTGGTGCATATGCGTCGCAACGGCACCCGTTGGGAGCCCGTGCTGGATTCGCCCTTCAACCGCAGTATCAACGGCACCACGGCCATGCAACTGGTGGGCCCGGCCGCCGGCAGCCGCCTGGTACGCACCGGGGCCGATACTTCCGGTACGCGCGTATTCGGTACCTTCGGCAACTGCGGCAACGGCTACACGCTGTGGAATACCTACCTGACCTGTGAAGAGAACTTCACCGATTACTTCGGCGTCGGCACGAAGGATGCCGCCACAGTCGACTATCCGGACGCCGAGTACGCGGCCCATATGCAGCGCTACAAGGGCAGCGGCAAGACGGCCAGCGGTTCATACCGCTGGGATACGCACGACACGCGGTTCGACTGGTCGGCCGAGCCCAACGAATACAACCGCTTTGGCTGGATCGTCGAGATCGATCCGTTCGATCCCAATTCCACTCCCAAGAAGCTGACCGCGCTGGGGCGCTTCAAGCACGAGAACGCCGCCATGGCGCTGGCCGACGACGGCCGCGTGGTGGTGTACATGGGCGACGATCAAGTCAGTGAATACATCTACAAGTTCGTGTCGGATGGAAAGTACGATCCGGCCACGCCGGCATTGAACCGTCTGCTGCTGGACCGCGGCACGCTGTATGTGGCGCGCTTTCTTGCCGGCGATACGGTGGGCGATGCCATGGGCAACGGCGAATGGGTGCCGCTGAAGCTGGACACCCCCGCACTTGCCGGCGGCACGCTGGGCGACCTGTTCAACCAGGACATGGGCGAACTACTGGTCAAGACGCGGCAAGCCGCCGACGCCGTAGGCGCCACGCCGATGGACCGCCCCGAGTGGGTAGCCGTTCATCCCGAGACGCGCGAGGTGTACGTGACGCTGACCAACAACAGCAGCCGCGGCAGCGGCAGTCCGCGCTTTCCGGACGGCCCCGACCATCCGGGAGCGGACGAGGCGAATCCGCGCGTAGACAATATCTACGGCCAGATCGTGCGCTGGCGCGAGCAGGGCGGCAACCCTACCGCCCTGGCGTTCGAGTGGGATATCTTCGTACTGGCCGGCAACCCCACCCTGTACGACGAGGCCGATCCGCGCAGCGGCTCCGGCAATATCACGGTGGACAACACCTTCAACAGCCCCGATGGCCTGGCTTTCGATGCGCGTGGCCTGCTGTGGATCGAAACCGACGGCAATTACTCGAATACCGGCGAATACGAAGGCCAGGGCCATAACCAGATGCTGGTGGCCAACCCCGTCACGCGCGAGATCCGCCGCTTCATGACCGGACCGGTGGGCTGCGAGGTTACCGGCATTACCTGGACGCCGGACCAGAAGTTCCTGTTCATCAATATCCAGCATCCCGGCGAAGGCCCTGACGTGGCATCGGCGCAGGCCGATCCGCTGCAGGCCTCGACCTGGCCGGACGGCGCCGCAGCCAGCCGCCCGCGCCCTGCCACCGTGGTGATCTGGAAAGAAGACGGCGGCATCGTCGGCTCGTAAATCGGCTGGCCGGGAACGGCACGCGTATACCCGTTGCAGACGGAAAACGAGTGTCGTTGGCCCGGGCCCCGGCAAAGACCTGAAAGGCGCCACAGGCGCCTTTCAGGATTGCATTCTGGAGTGGGTGCGCGGGGTCAGTCGGGCCGGCGCGGGCATTCGGCGATGGTGCCCCAGGCGCGGTTCGGGCCGCAGTACTTGTTGCGGGCGTTCCAGGAACAGGTGGGGCGCTCGAAGAAGCCCTGGTTGGCGCAAAGGGCCAGTTCGCGTTGCAGCGCTTGTTGCCAGGCCCCATTGTTGGGTGCTGCCTGGGGCGGCGCGGTGGGCATGGTGACCGGCGGGTTCACGGCATAGGCCTGCTGGTCCGGCGGCGCCGTGGTGGTGGGCGGCAGCGATTGCAGGTCGAGCGTGGTGACGTCAGACGGCCCGGACGGCAGCGGCACGGATGACGCGGCGGCGAGTTCGCGTGCTTCGTCCATGCTGATGTTGTCGCGCGAGATGCGTACCGAAGGGTCGGTGGTGGTGTCGAACAAGGACACCGTGGGCACCGTCCAGCTTTCGCCTACCGGCTTGTCGGGCACACCCAGAGTGCCATCGACCCGCGGCTGGGGCGGTTGCGCCACATACGGCCTGCCGTTGGCGTCGAGAATGGGCTCTTGCGACACCATGCCTTCCTGGCCAGGTGCGGCCGTGGCCTTGGGCGCGTGCGCCACCAGCCAATCGCCCAATTGGATTCCGCCCCACGCCGCGGCGCCCAGCGCCAGCAGGAGCGTTGCGAACAATACACGCCAAGACATTGCTACCCTCATCTTTGCGGCGACCCGCCTAAGCCTGGCTTCCGAAGACCTGGCCGCCGTGCTCGCGCATGGCGTGGAATTTCACATCCGGATACAGGTCTTCAGCCACGCGCAACTGCGCGGGTGAACCGATCAAAAAAGCCGCCGCATCCACCACATCATAGGCGATGTGTGCTGCATTGGCATCCATGAACTTGCGCAGCGCCCGCGGGTTTTCAGAGGTGATCCAGCGGGCCATGGTGTAGCGCGACGGCAACATGCGCGCCTCGACCCCGTACTCGGTCTTCAGGCGATGCGCCACTACCTCGAATTGCAGTTGTCCGACCGCACCCAGCAGCAGCGTGCCGCCGGACGCTTCCGGACGGAAGACCTGGATGGCGCCTTCTTCGCCCAGTTGTGTCAAGCCGATACGCAATTGCTTGATGCGCAAAGGATCTTTGACTTCCACGGCCTGGAAGAGTTCGGGCGCGAAGAAGGGCAGCCCGGTAAAGCGCAGGCTTTCGCCTTCGGTCAGCACGTCGCCCAACTGCAGCACGCCGTGGTTGGGAATGCCGATCACGTCGCCCGCATAGGCCTCGTCCAGCAGTTCGCGGCGTTGCGACAGGAATGACACCACGTTGTTGGGCCGCATTTCCTTGTTGGTGCGGGCCACCTTCAGGCGCATGCCGCGCTCGAAGCGGCCCGAGCTGACGCGTACGAAAGCCACACGGTCGCGGTGGGCCGGATCCATGTTGGCCTGCACTTTGAACACCACGCCCGTGAACTTGGGTTCTTGCGGTTCGACCAGGCGTTCCAGCGCCTGGCGCGGGCCCGGCGGCGGTGCTTGTTCGACCAGTGCGTCCAGTACTTCCTGCACGCCGAAGTTGTTGATGGCCGAGCCGAAGAACACCGGTGTCTGCTTGCCGGCCAGGAAGGCCGCGCGGTCGAACGCCGGGGCGGCTTCCTGGATGAGTTCGATTTCGCCGCTGGCCTGGTCGAAGGCCGAGCCGAAGCGGCGGGCGATGTCGGGGTTGGCCAAGCCCTGGATGATGTCGTCGTCATCCGAGCGGCGTTCCTGGCCGGGACGGAAAACGCGCATGCGGTCGCGGCGTATATCGAACACGCCGCCGAACGACTTGCCCATGCCCACCGGCCACGAGAACGGCACGGCGTCCATGGCCAGGTGCCCTTCGATCTCGGATAGCAGTTCCAGGGGCTCGCGGACTTCGCGGTCCATCTTGTTGATGAACGTGATGATGGGCGTGTTGCGGGCCCGGCAGACTTGCAGCAGGCGGATCGTCTGCGGTTCGACGCCATTGGCGGCATCGATGACCATCAGCGCGGCGTCCACTGCCGTCAGCACCCGGTAGGTGTCTTCGGAAAAGTCCTGGTGGCCCGGGGTGTCGAGCAGGTTGATGACGCAGTCGCGGTATTCCATCTGCATCACCGACGAGGCCACCGAAATGCCGCGCTGCTTTTCGATTTCCATCCAGTCGGACGAGGCGTGCCGCGACGCCTTGCGCGCCTTGACGCTGCCGGCGATCTGGATGGCGCCCGCGAACAGCAGCAGCTTTTCGGTCAGCGTGGTCTTGCCGGCGTCGGGGTGGGAAATGATGGCGAACGTGCGTCGCCGGGCGACTTCTTGTGGAATATTCATGGTTGATGCGATTTTACCGGCGCGTATCGTGCGCGCCGGTACCGGTGCCCATTACGCTTGGCGGCGAAAGGTAGCCAGAAAAACACCCGCCACGATAAACAGCGAGCCGAAAATACGATTCATCCAGCGGATATGGCGCGCGTCGCGCAACAGCCGCAGTACTTTGGCGGCCAGCAGCGTGTACACGCCCATGGCAACCATGTCGGTGAACACCAGCGTACCGGCCAGCGCCGCGTATTGCGGTGTCAGGGCGTTGGCGGGGTTGACGAATTGCGGTACGACTGCCAGCAGGAACACCGTGCCCTTGGGGTTCATGACGTTGACCAGAATGCCGCGCACAACCAGTTCGCGCACCGAGAACAGCGCGGGGTTGCCAGTGTCCACGGCCACCGGCGCCGCATCGGTGCGGATCTGGCGCACGCCCAGGTAGACCAGGTAGGCCACGCCCAGGTACTTCACCACCGAAAAGGCGATTTCCGAAGTGGCCAGCACCGCGCCCAGGCCCACCGCCACGATCACGAACTGAGCCAGGATCCCGATGATCAGGCCGGCGGTATTCCAGTAGCCGCGCGCAAAGCCGTACTTCAGGCCCGACGTCATGGCCGAAATGGCGCCGGCGCCGGGCGAGAAAGAAATGGCCCAGGCAGCCAGGAAGAAGGTCAGCCAGGTCGAGAGCGTCATGTCGGTGTCCTGTGGCGGTGCGCCGCCGGTGTGTAAGGCAGGATACGGATATTACTTGCCCAACAGCGCCCCGCGCGAGCCGCCCGCCGGACGTCCCGAAGACCGGTTCGAGCCTTCGGCACGGCCAGCGGCTTGCGGTTGTGCGCGATTGTCGCCACGGGGACCGCCGGCCGGGCGTTCGCTGCGCGGGGCCGGGGCCTGACGCTGCCCGCCCGGACGGGCCTGGCCGGCGGGCCGGCTGGCGGCCGCCTGGCGAGGCGCCTGGCCAGGCCGGCCGCCGCCATTGCCGCGCGGCGCGCCTTGGCGGCGCGGCTGGCGGTTGTCTTCATCGCGTTCCTGGCGCTCGTAGGCAGCGGAACTGCCGCCCGAGGGCGCCGTCCAGCCTTGCACCGGGTGGCGCTCGATGGTTTTGCCGATCAGGCGTTCGATGCCCTTGAGCAGCTTGATCTCGCTGCTGTCGACCAGCGACACGGCTGCGCCCGTGGCGCCCGCGCGGCCGGTGCGGCCGATGCGGTGCACGTAGTCTTCGGGCACGTTGGGCAGTTCAAAGTTCACCACTTGCGGCAATTGGTCGATGTCCAGGCCGCGCGCGGCGATATCGGTGGCCACCAGCACGGCCACGTTGCCTTCCTTGAAGCCCGACAAGGCGCGGGTGCGCGCTGCCTGGCTCTTGTTGCCGTGGATGGCGGCGGCGCTCAAGCCGTCTTTCAGCAATTTTTCGGCCAGCCGGTTGGCGCCGTGCTTGGTACGGGTGAATACCAGCACCTGGTGCCAGCCGCTTTCGCGGATGATGTGGCTGATCAGGTCGCGCTTGTGGTGCTGCTCGACCAGGTGCACGGTTTGCGTGACCAGTTCGGTGGCGGTGTTGCGCGGGGTGACCGAGACTTCGCCGGGGTTGTTCAGCACGCCGCGCGCCAGGCTGCGGATTTCGTCCGAGAAGGTGGCGGAGAACAGCAGGTTCTGGCGCTGCTTGGGCAGCAGGGCCAGCACCTTGCGGATGTCGCGGATGAAGCCCATGTCCAGCATGCGGTCGGCTTCGTCCAGCACCAGGATCTCGACGCCCGACAGGTCGACCGTTTTCTGGCCGCAGTGGTCCAGCAGGCGGCCGGGCGTGGCAACCAGGATGTCCAGCGGCTTTCTCAGCGCGCTGATCTGCGGGTTGATATTGACTCCGCCGAACATCACCATCGAATTTATGGGCGTGTGCTTGCCGTAGGTTTGCACCGATTCGGCTACCTGGGCGGTGAGTTCGCGGGTGGGGGTCAGGATCAGGCAGCGCGGGCGGCCCGGTTTTTTCAGGGCCGGCTTTTGCTGCATCAGCATATGCAGGATGGGCAGCACGAAGCCGGCGGTCTTGCCAGTGCCGGTCTGGGCAGCGGCCAGCAGGTCGCCTCCCTTGAGCACTTGCGGGATGGCCTGGGCCTGGATGGGGGTGGGCGCGGTATAGCCGGTATCGGCGATGGCGCGCAAAAGGGTATCGGCCAGACCGAGGTCGGCGAAAGAAACAGTGGCAGTCAAAACAACTCCAGCGGCAGCCTGTCGCTCAAGTTGAGAGACTCCAATCCAGGCGTACGAGATGAGGAGAAAAAATGAAAGGCCCGTACTAGGGGCCAGGCGTGGCGGCTTTGCGCCAGCGAATGTGTGCCGATTGGCTAGGCACACCGCCCGCATTGTAGCCCATGCGCGCGCCTTTGCGCGCGTCATGCGTGTCGCGCCGTAACAATCGACAGAGCGCGTTACACCGCCACCTGGGCAAAGCCGGCCTGACCTGCTGTAATGGCGGCACTTCCCGCGCCGTGCCCGGTGGGGCGCGGCGCATATGCCATGTTCCAGGACAGGAATCACGAGACCATGAATATTTCCCGCTGGCTGGGCCTTTCCCTGGTCGTACTGGCAGCCTCGGTGCTGTCGGGCTGCGGCTACAACAGCATCCAGGCGGCCGACGAGCAGGTCAAGGCGGCCTGGTCCGAGGTGCTGAACCAATACCAGCGGCGCGCCGACCTGGTGCCCCAACTGGTCAAGGCGGTAGACGCCTACATGACCCACGAGCGCGCCGTGTTGACGCAGGTGACAGAGGCGCGCAGCAGGGTGGGCAGCGTGCAGATCACCGCCGACCAGCTCGAAGACCCGGCCGCCGTGCAGCGCTTCCAAGAGGCGCAGGGGCAACTGACTTCCGCGCTGTCGCGCCTGATAGCCGTGTCCGAGAACTATCCGCAGCTCAAGGCCGACGGCCTGTTCCGCGATCTTCAGGTGCAATTGGAAGGCACCGAGAATCGTATTTCGGTGGCGCGTGGCCGCTATGTGCAATCGGTACAGGCCTACAACGTACTGGTGCGCCAATTTCCGGGGGTGATCACGGCCAAGATCTTCGGCTACGCGCCCAAGGCCAATTTCGGGGTGGCGGACGAGGCTGCCGTTTCGCGGCCGCCCGAAATCCGCTTCAGCAATGATGCAAGTGCTCCCAAGCCGGCCCAGTAGCGGGCTGCCGGCGGTGCTGCGTGCGAGCGGCGCCTGGCTGGGCGCCCTGCTGGTGCTGCTGGTGCTGCTGGCAGGCATGCCGGCCGGGGCACAGCCGGCCGCGCCGGCGGCGGTGCCGACTTTGCAGGCGCGTGTCACGGACACGACCGGCACACTGGATGCCGCGCGCCGCCAGGCCCTGGACCAACGCCTGGCCGCCCTGGAACA
>DASPIV010000060.1:0-12135 GCA_035628955.1 Bordetella sp. | reverse complement strand
GACGGCCTGCTGATACAGCCCGCCGCCCTGGTTGCCGCTTTGCTGGGCACCGCCGGCGTGCGCCGGATCAACGCCCACGCGGCTGCCCTGCGCCGGCTGGACGCTGGCTGGCAGGTACTGGATGCCGGCGGAGCAATCCTGGGCCAAGGCGGCACGGTGGTACTTGCCAATGCGTTCGGCGCCCAGGCACTGCTGCGCGACAGCGGCCTGTTGGACGCATTGCCGCGCATGGCGCAAATGCACGCGCTGGCGGGCGAGATCAGCCTGCTGCCCGCACAGGCAATGGGCGTTGGGCCGCATTGCATCGTGGGCGGCGAAGGCTACCTGTTGCCGGCAGTCGACGGTTGGTGTGTGGCGGGCAGCACCTACGAACATGGCGCCACGGTGGCCCAGGTCAGCGCCGGCGGGCAGCAGACCAATCTGCGCAAGGCGGGCGCGCTGCTGGGCGGGCTGCCGGCCCCCTGGGCGGCTTTGACGCCGGGGCAACTGCCGGGATGGGCCGGTTGGCGGGCCGTACTGCCCGGCCGGCTGCCCGCCGTGGGGCCGCTGCGGCATGCTCCGGGGGTATGGTTGGCCACCGGTTATGCCTCGCGGGGGCTGAGTTGGTCGGCCCTGGCGGGCGACTTGATCGCCGCCGCGCTGCACGGCGAGCCTCTGCCCTTGCCGGCCGATTTGTTGGCGGCAGTGGCGCCGCGGTAGGCAGCGCGGCTGCGCAGAAGGCATCGCGATAGCGGACGATCGCTACAAAACCGCGTCGTACGGCCCGTGGAACGGTTGCGCCGGCGGCGGAAAGTAAGTAGTCGCTGCGCCGCCCGGCATCGCCATTTATGGCCCCTTTGCGTGTCAATTCCACACGAAAAAAGGGACCGAGTTTATTTCGGGGGCCAAATCCGTCAAAATAGCGTCTTTTAATTGGTTTTTTGGCTTAAGCCGGGGGATGCTCTGTGCCGCCCAAATTCGACTTTGCCCATACTACCCAGCTCGAGTCGGTCGAGCTGCTGTCGTCGCGTCCAAGCCGCATCGATTTTGATGCGGGCGACGGTTTGCACCTGGTAGTCGAGGCGCATGCGCCTGGTGTGTTTCGCCTGCGCTGCGGCGAGGCGAATCTCCTTACTGACGAGAAGCCCGGCGCACGCGCACGGGCCATCGCTGAAATGTTGTTGGCGCGCCAGGAGGCCGTCGGCGAGTGCACTATTGCGCCGCGCGACGACGGTAGTGGCTGGCGCATAACCCAGGGCGATGTCGCGCTGGAAATCCAGTCCGACCCCGTCCGCGTCACGCTGTATCGCGGCGGCGTCCAGGTTCTGGCGTCCGACGTGTCGGCGCACGAGCCCGCGTTCGGCCACAACGCGCTCGACGAGGCCGAACACGCGGTCTGGAACGCCGCATTCGCGCTTGAAACCGGTGAGCGGGTCTACGGCCTGGGGGAAACCCCGGGCGACCTGAACCGCCGCGACGAGGCCGTGGTGTCCGACGATCCCGAACATCGCGCCCTGCCGCTGGCCTGGAGTCCGCGAGGCTGGGGCGTGTACGTCAATACCATGCGGCGCGTGCAGCACGGCGTGGGCGTGGCGCCCGTCGATACCGCCTATACCCTGGCGGTCGAAGAGGGCGTGCTGGACGTGTTTCTGTTCGCCGGCGAACCCTGCGAGATACTGAATCAGTACACGGCCCTGACCGGCCGTGCCGGGCAACCGGTACTGTGGGCCATGGGCGCCTGGCTGCAGCAGGCCGAAGGCGAAATGCCCACCGAAACGGCGGCCCTGGTCGCGCAGATGCGTGAAATGCAACTGCCGCTCGATGCTGTGAAGCTGGCGCAGCCCGCGGCATGGGGCTTCCAGGCCGACAAGACCGTGTTCGAATGGGATGCCCAGCGTTTTCCCGACGCACGCCAGATGCTGGCCTTGTTCCACAAGCACCACGTGCATGTGGCCGCCACCGGCTTTCCAGGCGTCATCAAGACCAGCCCCCTGTTCGAGGAACTGGAAGACCGCGGTTGGCTGCTGACCCGCGACGACGGCAGTGCCCAGGTATTCGACGGCAACGCCGCCACAAGCGGCCGGCCTTACGGCCTGCTGGACCTGACCTATCGCGACGTCTACAACTTGTGGATCGAACGCCATCGCCAGTTGCTCGAAGATGGCCTGGACGCGCCTGTCTGTGACGCCCAGATCGCCATTCCCGACGGCGTCAGCGCCCGCAATGGCGAAACCGGAGCCGCGCTGCGCACCCTGTACCCGTTGCTGGCGCGGCGCGCCTTGTTCGACGCCGTGGCCGGCCATAAGGTACCGCCCGAAGGGGTGGTGCCCAGCACCGACCTGTTCCCCGCGGCGCAGCGCCTGCCTTGGCAAATTGGCCCGCAAGTCGCCAACGATTGGGGCGGCCTGCAACACACCCTGCGCACCGCCTTGTCCATAGGCGCCAGCGGCGTACCGGTGCAAGTGCATTCCATCGGTTCGGCTACCGCGCCGCTGGACGGCATGACGCCCGAGCTGTACTTGCGCTGGCTGACGGCTGGCGTGTTTTCGGCCAACTTCTGCTTCCAGGGCGTTTCCGCTTTGCTGCCGTGGTCGTTCGGCGATGCCGCGCTCGAGCAGGCCCGCACCTGGCTGCAATGGCGCTATCGCCTGATCCCGTACGTGCTGGGCGCCATCGAGGATGCCGTGCGCACGGGCCTGCCCGTGCAGCGTTCCATGGCGCTGAGCTTCCCGCACGACCCGGACGCCCACGATTGGGACCTGCAATACCTGTTGGGCCCGGCGCTGCTGGTCGCGCCGGTCACCCAGCCTGGCAACAGCGTGCGCGTGTACCTGCCCAAGGGCGAGGCCTGGTGGGACCTGAACACCGGCCATCGCTACGAGGGCGGTACTACCTGGACGGTGGAATGCGGCACCGACAAGTTCCCGGTCTTTGGCCGCGAAGGGCACATGTTGTGCCTGGGGCCGGTGGCGCAGCATGCGGGTGAGTTCAATTCGGCGCGTATCCTGGACGAAGTCTGGATGTTCGGCATGCCCATGCACAACCCCGTGGTCATGCGCAACAAGATCCGCGTAATGCAGATGCAGGGCTCCAGCTATATCAAGGGCCTGGAAGGCCTGCGCATCGTTCCCTCTGAAGGCCTGGAGGTCAAGCGGCGCGGCGCCGAAGTCCGCATTTCGCGAGCCAGGTAGGTCCCCCCCCGAAGCGCTGCGCGCTTCCCCCCCAGGGGGGCGGCGCTGGCGGACCGGCGGAGCCGGCTCCGCGGCGTCCCCGCGGGTGGGGCACCGGTTTTATGCGGCGGGCATCGCTGGGTGTCGCCAGGTCAGGCTCCGTAGGTGCCTGATACCGTGTGCTATGGTTCGGCGCGCGCCGTCCTGGACCGGTCTCTTTATATAGCCAATAGTTATTAAAAAGAGAACAAACAGTCGTTCTCTTTAGAAGTGTGGTCCGCCACAATCGCAACGTCATGATTCAGATCGAAAACCTCTCAAAGAGCTACGCAACTCCGCACGGACGCTTTGAGGCATTGCGCGACATCAGCCTGCATATCGAGCCTGGCGAGGTGTTCGGCATTATCGGCCCCAGTGGGGCTGGCAAAAGTACCCTGGTCCAATGCATCAACCTGCTTGAACGCCCCGACAGCGGCGAGATCGTGATTGGTGGCACGGCTTTGACCGCCCTGGACGAAGCGCGCTTGCGCTGCCAGCGCCGCCGCATCGGCATGGTGTTCCAGGGTTTCAATCTGCTGGCGCGTCGCACCGTGTACGGTAACGTGGCGCTGCCGCTCGAAATCGCCGGCGTGCCCAGCGCGCAGATTCCGGCCAAGGTGGAACGGCTGCTGGCATTGGTGGGCCTGGAACACTTGAGCGATCGCTATCCCGGCCAGATCAGCGGCGGCCAGAAGCAGCGGGTGGGCGTAGCCCGCGCACTGGCCAACGATCCCGACGTTTTGCTCAGCGACGAGGCCACATCGGCGCTGGACCCGGAAACCACCCACAACATCCTGGCGCTGCTGCGCGACATCAATCGCCAGACCGGCATTACCGTCGTGATGATCACGCACCAGATGGAAGTCGTGCGCGAGATCTGCGACCGCGTGGCCGTGCTGTCGCAGGGTGAAGTCGTGGAGATGGGCCGTACGCAGGATATTTTTGCCGCGCCGCGCCACGAAGTGACCCGTGCCATGGTGTCGGCCGCCACGGCTTCAGACCTGACCGATGCCACCATGGCCGCCACGCGTGTACGTATTGCCACGCTGCAAGCCGCGCGGCCCGACAGCGCCGTGCGCTTGCTGCGTGTACGGCTGGCCGGCGGTGCCTCGGCGGGCACGCTGTTGTCCGACCTGACGCGCCAGTACGAGCTGGATGTCAGTCTGGTGCAGGCGCGCATCGAAGACATCCAGGGCGTTGCCGTGGGCACGATGTTCGTGCTGGTGCAAGGCACGCCTGCCGCACTGGGCCAGGCCCTGGCCGGACTGGCCGACCGAGACATTCCCGTAGAAGAAATAGTTCATGAGTCCACAACTGATCGACCTGCTCGCCACTTCGCTGCTTGATACGCTGCTGTTGGTGGGCGTGCCCAGCCTTATCGCCGTGCTGGTGGGTATCCCGCTGGGCGTGGTGCTGGTGATGACCGCGCGCGGCGCGCTGCTGCAAAATCTGGCCGTGAATCGTTCGCTGGGCGCGGTCGTCAACATTACCCGCTCGGTGCCGTTCATCATTTTGATGGTGGCGATTATTCCGTTCACGCGCCTGATCGCGCAGACATCCATCGGTACCACCGCGGCCATCGTGCCCTTGTCGGTGGCGGCCATTCCGTTCATGGCCCGCATTGCGGAAAACGCCATGCGCGAAGTGGATTCCGGCCTGCTGACCGCCGCTCGCGCCATGGGTGCCAGCCCGCTGCAAATCATCGTGAAAGTACTGTTGCCGGAATCGCTGCCCGGCCTGGTGGCAGCCACCATCGTTACCGTGATCAGCCTGATCGGCTATTCGGCCATGGCGGGCGCGATCGGCGGCGGCGGCCTGGGCGACCTGGGCATCCGCTACGGCTACCAGCGCTTCCAGCCCGAGGTCATGCTGGCCGTGGTGGTGGTGCTGGTGGTGCTGGTGCAAGTCGTGCAGGGCCTGGGCGACTGGCTGGTACGCCGCATGTCGCATCGCTGAGTTTTTGCCAAGTTTTTTTATCCGGAATCTACCCAACATGAGCATCAAGTTCTTCAAGTCGCTGGCCGCGCTGGCCCTGGCCGCCGTCGCTTTCGCGCAACCCGCGCTGGCGCAGGACAAGCCGCTGAAAATCGGTGTGACCGCCGGCCCGCACGCGCAGATTTTCGACATGGTCAAGCAAGAAGCCGCCAAGCAAGGCCTGCGGATCGAGATCATTGAGTTCACCGACTATGTGCAGCCCAATGCCGCGCTGGCCGCGGGCGACCTGGACATGAACAGCTACCAGCACCAGCCCTACCTGGATTCGGCCAACGCCGACCGCGGCTACAAGCTGGCCAGCATCGCCAAGACGGTGATTTTTCCCATTGGTATCTATAGCAAGAAGGTCAAGAACCTGAACGAACTCAAGCAGGGCGCCCAGATCGGAATTCCCAACGACCCCACCAATGGGGGCCGGGCGTTGCTGCTGCTGCAGGCGCAGGGGCTGATCAAGCTGAATCCCGACGCGGGGCTGAAGGCCACGCCGATCGACGTGGCCGAGAATCCGCGCAAGCTGCGTTTCGTGGAACTGGATGCCGCCCAACTGCCGCGATCGCTGGACGACACCGATGCCTCGGCGGTGAACACCAATTTCGCACTGGAAGCGGGCCTGGACCCGAACGAGGACGCCATTGCTCGTGAATCGTCCGAGTCGCCCTATGCCAATGTGCTGGTGGTGCGGGAGCAGGACCAGGCCCGTCCCGACCTGCAAAAGCTGTTGGGCATCTACCAAAGCCCCGCTGTAAAGGCGTTCATCGCCGAAAAGTTCAAGGGGGCGGTGGTAGCCGCCTGGTAAGCCGGATTTTGACAAGCTGGCCCGCGTAAGCCATAATGTCGGGCTTAGGTCGGGTCGTTAGCTCAGTTGGTAGAGCAGCGGACTTTTAATCCGTTGGTCGCGAGTTCGAGTCTCGCACGACCCACCACGAATACGAAGTAAATCAAGTGATAAATCAAGTGACTGAGCGCCACCCTGCGGGGTGGCGCTTTTTTCTTTGGGCCGGCCAGTGGCTTCAGGGCTTGTTTACCGCCATCCGCACCCGCACCTTCCGCACCTTTTTCCACCCGGATCAAGACAGCGCAACATAACGCCACAGCGAGTGAGATTTCGGCGAATAGCGATAGAAATTGTCGCTGCGCGAAACACTCTTGCGCTTGTGAGCTCGGCCGACGCACAGCCGCGACCAGTTAACAATGTTTGACTTCGTGCTCCTGGCGCTGGGTAGTATCTTTCAGCCCGATTTGATCTGCCGCAATCGCGAGCAGATTGAGAACCTCAATTACGGGTTGGGCTCGCCATGTCTCGAGACAGTTACGCCGTACAACAAGCCAGGCTGGAAAGGCAGATCGCGGTTTTGAAGAACCGCGCGGAGTGGCTTGAAAATCAACGTCGTCGGCCGGTTATTGCATCGATCATCAAATCCATGCATGCATTCAATATTTCGCCTGCCGAGATCGCGAAGGCATTCAACAGCCAGGCCTACAGGCGCCAGCTTTCGCGGCGGCCCGCGAAACAAGCCGTAGAGCCCAAGTACCGGCACCCTGCAACCGGAGACAGCTGGACCGGCCGTGGCCGGCCGCCACGCTGGCTGTCTTTGGCGGAAGCCAACGGAATAAGCCGCGACAGTTTCCTGATCCGTTCTGCCATGAACGGCGCATGCGCGGCCGACGTCCAGGTCATACCTTCCGCATCGGCCGATGCTTGAGAAAAGACGGGGTAGCGAACTGACACTTCAGTGATCGACGAAGGGTCTGTGCTTCACCTCGGGACGGAAATGTCTTATCCCACGCACACCGCTCAAGCCGAGCCAGTGTCGTCCGCCATGGCAGAGGGAACGATTTCCAGAAGCGGCGGGCTGCGTCCCAACGCCAGCAAACGCGCTATTCAGGTTCTGGCGTCCGCCAGGGCCGAGCATGTGCACGGTTCAGGTGCCGGCATCAAGGCTGGCCAGGCCATCGATATTCCGCGTTCCACTACCCGTGCCGCGGCGGCCCGGCCGATAGGCGTATCCGGCGCGTGGCTGCTGATCTATGCGCGGCGCCGGACAGACCTGGTCTGCAGCGGCTCAGTGCTGTCCTTGCCCGAGCACGAGCTGGTGCTCAGGCGCAGCGCAGACGTCGATCCCGCAGGCTTGGAGGGCTTTCCTGGCACGGTGCTGCTGATGCCGGAAGCGCCGATGTCGCCCTATGACAAGAAGCTCTTTGCGCGCCAGGCGCGCAGCGCCCGCTTTGATAGTGCCTGGGGCCGCCTGTTACGTGGCTACCTGGGAAGTCTCGACGCCGAGACACTTGATCTTGTAGGCAAAGACGAGTCGGACTGGGCACTGGTGGAGCAGCACATCATGGCGTTGCTGCGCCGCGCATTGAGCGACCCCGTCAATGCCCGCCCCTGGGGCCAGCGCGATGCGCATGCCAAAGACACACGCAGCCGCGGCGAACTGCTGTTCGAGGAAATTTGTACCTGGATAGCTGTCAACTTCAGCAACCCCGAGATAAGCACGGATTATGTGGCGAGCCATTTTCAGATTACGCCGCGCTACATCCAGAGCCTCTTCAACAGCTATGGCGACGGGGCCACGTTCGTGTCTTTCCTGCGTGAAAAACGCCTGCGGAGCGCCTGGGTAGCGCTAAGCGCACCGGGTCATGCCCCGCAGACCATTTCGGAAGTCTGCTGGAACTGCGGCTTCGCCGACCCGGTTCACTTCGGCAAGGCTTTTCGCGAGTTCTTTGGCGTGACTCCCAGCCAGGCGCGCCGTCACGGCCGCGCTGCGACTCACGATGCCGGCGCGCTGCGCGGCAACAGCGCCGAGCGCGCTTAACAAGTCACTTAACAAACCTTGTATTTGTTTGCGGTTTGATACTGACCCAGTTCGCAATAAGACTATTTGTAAACCACGTAAGAAAGCGAACATGACGTCGCAGTGGCCAAGAGGCTGCGATTGTCAATAAGGCCTTCCAGGTTTGCATGACTTTCATCAACGACTTTAACGGTCGCACTGCTCCCCGGGTTGTGAGCATCGCCGCATTGCGGGCCCATGAAGGGTCCGCGTGCATGGCACGCAGGCAATCACGAATTTTCATTCAGATCGTCGGGCCGCCCTGGCTCACTCGACATTATTGAGAGCAGAGTTCACATGAATAAGACATACCGCACTGTATGGTGCGAGGCGACACGTACCTTCGTCGCCGTTGCTGAAAATGTCAGGGCGCGCGGCAAGCGCACCTCGGGGGCCCGGATGCTGGCCCGTGCCGCGCTGGTCGTGGCGATTGCCGGCGGCCTTGGGGCCGCGCAAGCGACGGTAAGCATTCCGGACAGCACGACGCCGGCCGATTGGGACGGCAATGAGATCCTGTTCAGCGACGGTAGCGGCCGCATTGTGTTCAATCAGGGTGGCACGGTGACGGGCCTGGATGACGCGGCCCTGAATGCCGGCAGCACTGACGCCGCCACTGGCCGCCAGGTTCATGCCGTGGACCAGAAGGCGCAGGGCGCGTTGACTGCGGTGGCCGAGCTGGATGCCAGCGCGGTGAAGTTCAATGCCGCCAAGACCGCCATCGATGCGGAGAATGCCAAGATCACCAATCTGCAGGACGGCACGGTGGCTGCCGGCAGCAAAGAGGCCGTGAACGGTGGCCAGTTGCACACCGTGGACCAGAAGGCGCAGGCGGCCCAGGCGGCGGTGGTGAACCTGGACGCGAACGCAGTGAAGTTCAATGCCGCCAAGACCGAGATCGATGCGAAGAATGCCAAGATCACCAATCTGCAGAACGGCACGGTGGCCGCCGGCAGCAAAGAGGCCGTGACCGGTGGCCAGCTGCATGTGACCAATCAGGGCGTAGACACCATCAATCAGCGCCTGAACACGCTGGGGCTGGGCGGTGTGGCCGATCCCTACACGGGCGTGAAGTATTTCCGCGTCAAGTCGACCAAGAGCGATGCGGTGGCGAGCGGCAACGATGCAGTGGCCGTGGGGCCGGAAGCCAGCGCCGAAGGAGAGTCCAGCATCGCCATGGGCGACGGCGCCAGCACGCAAGCTACAGCCGAGGCCGCGATTGCCGTGGGCCGCGAGGCTGCCGCCGCGGGCAAGGGCGCGGTGGCAGTGGGTGACGGGGCCAAGGTCGAATCCGAATTCGTGGAAGACGCCATCGCGCTGGGAACCGGCGCCACGATCAGCGGCGACTACAGCACCGGCGCCATGGCCGTCGGGGCGGGCGCCCAGGCCAGTGCCGCCGGCGCCGTGGCGTTGGGCGCCGGTGCTTCGGCCACCGGCGACGCCGCCGTCGCGCTGGGGGCCGCGCGGGCGCAGGGCACGAATGCGCTGGCGCTGGGCAATGGCGCCCAGGCCAACGCGCTCAACAGCATCGCACTGGGCGAACAGGCTGGCCTGAATACAATGGGCACCGCGGGCAATGACCGCACATCCCACATCGCCATCGGAACCCGCGCGGGCCAGAACGTGATTGGCAACCAGACCATTGCGATGGGCTTCGAAGCCGGTTCGGGTGTCGATGGCGACCAGAACATCGCCATCGGTTCGCAGGCCGGCAGCGGCGTGGACGGCGACCTGAACGTCGCCATCGGCTATCAGGCCAACCGCAACGCAGACCAGGTGGACCACGCCACGGCCGTGGGTTCGAACACTTACGCCGGCCGCGATGCGGTCTCGGTAGGCTACCAGGCCACAGCGCAAAGCGAAGGCGCGGTGGCGCTGGGCACGCAGGCGCGGGTGACCAGCGGGCAGGGCGTGGCCATCGGCAAGAACTCACACTCGGACGGCGCAGGTGTGGCGCTGGGCGCGAACTCGGCGGCGCTGGCTTCGGACGCGACCGGCACGGGCTATCTGACCGGCAGTTCCTTTGTAGGCGGCAGCGTCGTGTCGGTGGGCAACACCGCCACGGGCGGCACGCGCCGTATCGTCAACGTGGCGGATGGTTCGGCCAATCACGACGCGGCCAACATCGGCCAGCTGCGCAGCGCGCAGCAATCGGTGGCCCAGTTGGTGGGCGGCGACGTAACTGTCAACGCCGACGGCCAGTTCAGCAAGGTCACGTTGGTCGACACCAATGGCGACGAGCACCAGTACAACACCGTGGTCGATGCGCTGGGCGCGGTGACCAGCGGCGGAATCAGCGTGCTGCCGCCGGATGCGGCCAAGTACAACACCGACGGCACGCTGAATGTGGCGGCCGCCACCCAAGCCGGCGAGGCGGTAAACCTTCAGCAGCTCAATGAATCGATCGATGCCAACGCTTCCCGCTACTACAGCGTGAACTCCATCGAACCGGGCAACCGCGACAACTCCAATGCCACGGGCAGCAATGCCATGGCCATCGGACCCGAAGCGAGCGCGACCGGCGATGCGTCGATGGCGGCGGGCTACCAGGCCTACGCGCAATCCGATCAGGCCCTGGCGTTGGGTCACAACACCAATGCGTTGGGAGCCAACTCGACCGTGGTGGGCAACAACTCGTTTGCCTATGGCAAGAGCGGCGTGGCCATGGGCGACGAGGCACGTAGCCAGGGCGACAACTCCATCGTCATCGGTACCAAGGCGCAGGCCGATCCCAAGGATCCGAACCAGACCGTACATAACTCGGTGGTAATCGGTACCGAGGCGGAATCCACCGCCGACAACGGCATCGCCGTGGGCCAGAGCGCCCTGGCCTCGGATGTACGCGGCATCGCCCAGGGCTTTGACGCGGAAGCATCGGCCAGCGACGCCACCGCCATCGGCAGCAACGCGCACGCCTCGGGTGTGAGCGCCACGGCCAGCGGCACGCGGGCCATCGCCTCGGGAGCCAACGCCATTGCCTCGGGCACCGACGCCAAGGGTTATGCCGAAAGCGGGATCGCCATGGGTCGGGGCGCCCAGGCCGGCAAGACCGGTCTGCGGCCCGACCAACTGGCCGACAACGTCGACGCCGTCGCGATCGGTACCGGCGCGTTGGCGGACGCGAAGAACTCCAGTGCGCTGGGGCGCTCCGCGCGCGCGACAGCAGAACAGGCACTGGCCGTGGGTGACGGTACGGCCGTCAGCGGCCGGCAGGGTAGCGCCCTGGGGGCCGGCAACACGGTCACCGCGGAAAAAGGCCTGGCTCTGGGTGCGGCCAATGCCATCAATGGAGCGCGATCCAGCGCCACCGGCAATGGCAACACGGTAAACAGTGCCAACGCACAGGCAGTGGGCAATGACAACCTGGTGGCAGCCAGTAGCGGCGGCGTGTTCGGCAACGGCAATTCGCTGGCTAGCGGGGCCACCGGCAGCCGCGTAATCGGCAACAACAACAGTGTGGGTGCGGCTGATGCCTTCGTGATGGGCAACCAGTCGACGGTGACGGTGGCGGGTGGCGTGGCCCTGGGCAGCGCCAGCGCGTCGACGACCGGCGCCAACGTGGCGGGCTATGTGCCCAACGGCAACGCCGGTGCGGCCAACAATGCCATTGCCGCAAGCATCAGCACCACCGGCGCGGTTGCGGTGGGCAGCAATGGCGTGCGGCGCCAGATCACGGGCGTGGCCGCAGGTTCGGCGGATACCGACGCGGTCAACGTGGCGCAGTTGAAGGCTACCGGCTGGAACGTGCGCACCGATGGCGATAACGCCACGCACGTCAGCACCGGCCAGGGGAATACGGTAGACATCGGCCTGGCAAGCGGCGAGAACAATCTGACGGTCGCCCGCACTTCGTCCAACGGCAACACAGTCATTGACTACGCGTTGAAGAAAAACCTGGATCTGGGCGCCACGGGCAGCGTCAAGACGGGCGACACGCTGGTCAACAACGCTGGTGTGGCGGTGGGGCCGAACGTGGCGCTGGGCAACACTGGCCTGGTGATTGCCAATGGCCCCAGCGTGACCACCGGCGGCATCAGCGCCGGCAACAAGACCATCACCAACGTGGCAGCCGGGGTCAACGCGACCGATGCCGTCAACGTCAGCCAACTGACCAGCAAGGA
>DASPIV010000059.1:0-2056 GCA_035628955.1 Bordetella sp. | reverse complement strand
TTGGGCGAATGCGGCCGTCGCGACAAGCGCGCTGGAAACCACGGTGGCGATCAATAAAGACATACGCATTTCGGCTCTCCTTCCCTCTACGAATAGGTGAGCGGCCATCGTAGCTTTGCTCTCGCACCGTATGGTCTCGATCTGGTTCCGATTCGTCCAAATGTTCAAAATTGCGTTAATACTCGACTCCTCTATATATTAGGTGGGTCTAAAGTGGAGGCTGCACCGAATAACGAGTCAAACCATGGTCTGTGCGGCTTTCTCCGCTGTAGCGCCTGGCACGGCGTCTGTGCTTGGAATCCATTCAGTCAAAAAAACTATCGCGAGGCGCCCAGATGTCTAAATTTCCGTCGTCTTCACACACTGTTTTAGATCATTTGCTGGCCGCCCTTGATATCGGTGTGACTCATTTCACGGTCTGCGACATACGGGAAGGCTGGAGCATGGGCCTTGATGCCAGCAAGGCGCCAAGCCTGCATTACTGCCGGGAAGGATTCGGCACACTGATTGTCCATGGTTCAGCGTCCATCCACCTTGAGCCGCACACATTCGTGCTCTTGCCGCCCGGGGTTGCGTATCGTATCGAAAGCGCGTCGCCGAAGTCATCACAGATCGAGCATCGTGCAAGCTTGTGCCCAGCTTCGTCGTACGAGTCAGTTCCGACGCTGGTTGTCGGCGAAGGTGAGCAGGGCATCGTTACGGTATGCGGTGAAATCCGCATGGGATTAGCCGGGGGAACGGATTTTTTCTTTGCGGTGGGCGAACCGCTGGTAGCGCGTTTTGGCCAGGCCGACGGGTTGCAAGACCAGTTTGTAATGTTGCTGGCCGAATCGGCCCGCCCGGGTGTGGGCTCACGTGTCCTGACTGAAGCGTTGCTCAAGCAGTGTCTGGTATTGGCGTTGCGGCGCTGGATTGAACGTGATCCCTCGCCATTGCCCTGGTTGGCCGGCGTTGCCGACACGCGGTTAAGTCGCGCCTTGCACGCCATTTTCGAGCAGCCTGCGGTGGCATATACCGTGGATAGCCTTGCAGTGATGGCGGGCATGAGCCGTTCGGCATTTGCTTCCGCGTTTCGGCGGGCTTTTGGTCAGTCGCCGATGAGCCTGGTCAAGCTGGTGCGGTTGCGCCGAGCCAGCGAACTATTGGTCACGAGCGCAATGCCAGTGGGTGAAATCGCCAAGCGAGTCGGGTTCTCGAGCAGAAGCAATTTTTCCGTTGCGTTCGCGGAACTCCATGGTATGGACCCGAGCCGCTTTCGCCGTACCTTCTCTACGGCTAGAGAAAGAGAGGGGCTGGAAGCCGACGTTTGAAGATTTGGTCAAGAATTGTTCGGCGTTTCAACCTGTTGGGAGCAACAATGGCGCAACTGATCGTAGAACCTTGCAGCCGTGGCGTTATCGATGCGCAACCCTTTCCGCAAGAGCCCGGGCAAGAGGCGCCGCTGCAGCACCGGCGCATGGTTCTTGCTGCCTGCGTTCTCGCGTCCTCGATGGCGTTCATCGACGGGTCGGCGCTGACCGTCGCCTTGCCGGCACTACGCGCCGATTTCGGAACGAACCTCGCATCCGTTCAGTGGATACTCAACGGGTATGTCCTGGCGCTGGCCTCTCTTACCTTGATCGGCGGCGCGCTCGCAGATGTTTACGGCAAGGCGCGCATGCTGGCACTTGGCTGCGTCCTGTTTGGCCTGGCGTCGGCGGCCTGCGCACTGGCGCCATCGCCAAACTGGCTGATCGCCGCCCGCGTCTTGCAGGGAGCGGCCGCGGCGATTGTCACCCCTGCCAGCCTTGCCCTCATCGGGGCCACCTATCCGCGTACCGAGCGCAGCCAGGCGATTGGCGTGTGGGCGGCGGCCTCGGCCTTGACCACCGCCGGCGGTCCTGTCCTGGGCGGTTGGCTGACCGAGACCTTCGGCTGGCCAGCCGTGTTCTGGATCAACCCGCCTATCGCTCTTCTTGCGGTGGGGATTCTTGTCATCTTCGCACCAGCTGACCGCGGTGAACAGCGTCGGTTCGACATCATAGGCGCCGCTATCCTAGCCGCGGCGCTCGGCGCT
>DASPIV010000058.1:0-5040 GCA_035628955.1 Bordetella sp. | reverse complement strand
TGGCTACCCGAGTACAGCTTCAGCAATTGGTTCGGCATCGTCGGGCCTGCCGGCATGCCCCCCGACGTGGTGCGGGGCCTGAATGCCGCCATCCAGCAGGCATTGTCCGATCCCAAGGTGCGCACCCAGATAGCCGCACTGGGCGCACAAGTGGTCACCGGAGACACCGCTGCCTTCCAGGCGCTGATCGAACGAGACCGGGCGCGTTGGGGCGAGATCATCCGCGACGCCAATATCCGCATCGAATGATGGCTACCGCAGGAACCCCTATGCCGGACTCGTCCCGCCTGCCGAGCCCCGAAGAAGTCAGGCAACGCCTGGATGCCTTTCGCGCCCGCCGCGGCTACCTGCTGCCTCACCAGGGAGCCATGGCCGCCGCCCTGCCCGACCTGCAGGATGTCTACGGCGTGGTCTACAAGACCCTGACCCTGGATCCTCACCACCTGGATGCCTTCGAGCGCGAATTTGTCTGGCTGGCCCTGCTCGTGGCCGCGCGCGAGCATGTCGGCACCCACCATGTCGACCTGTTCTTCCGCACGGGCGGCAACGACGCGCAGGCCGATGCGGTCTTCCGCCTGGTGGCGTGGGCGCAGGGCCATGCGGCCTATGAATTCCTGGCCGAGGCCTGGCAGGCCTATTTTCCGGCTTCGCCCGCGGCCGACTCCTATCTTGCCGGGCTGGCAGACCTGCTGCATTCGAAGCCGGACGTCAACCCCGGCCTGGCCAGGCTGGCCCTGGCGGCCTGCCATGCCGCGCTGGGCCACCACTGGCCGCTGCGCGTGGTGCTGCGCGATTGCTATGCGCACGGCGTGGCGGAAGCCAAGGTCGCCGAAGCCTTGAGCCTAGTACTGTGGCCCTGCGGCATCAACCGCTTTCTCGAAGCCTGCGACGTCTGGCTGGACCTGATGCGCTCGGGCGAAGTCCAACCCTCGCCCCCCTTCCAGGCATGGGCCGAGACACCCGATCAGGACGGCTTCAAGCTGCCACCGCGCTCGACATGAGCGCGGCCGCATCAGCGAGATCGACTATATCAATGGCGCCATCGCCACGCGTTGACGCACGCAGCCTGGCCATTCCGGTCAGGCTGGCCCGGCATCCCGCGCCTTACTCAGGTCGCACAAATAACTCATCACCATGTCCGGAATATGCTTCATCCGGCGTGCCTGCCGCTCGGCCGAACCCAGATCCACGTCCAGCACGTACGACAAGGTGTAGCGGTTCGAGATGGCATACGAACCCAGGCCGGAGATCGAGACATACAAGTCGATCCAGTCCGCATCCTGGCGGAACACACCCTTGGACTTCCCCTGTTCCAGGATGGTGTCCAGCGCGGTGCGCAGCGGGTTGAAAATCACCGGTATCACGCTCGATTTCCGGATATGCGCAGCCTTGTGCAGGTTCTCTGTGGCCAGCAGCTGTATGAACTCGGGCTGCTCGATAAAGTGCTGGATGGTCTTTTCCACCAGCACCCGCATGTCCGCAACGGGGTCGTCGCCGGTCAGGGCCAGTTCGTTCTGGCGCTTGCGCATAGCGCCATAGGCGCGCTCCATGACCTGCAGGAACAGATCTTCCTTGCTTGAGAAGTAGTGATAGATCAGGTTCTTGCTTATCTTGCAGCGGGCCACGATGGCATCGATGCGCGCACCGTCGTATCCGCGCGCCGCGAACTCTTTGAAAGCGACGTTCAGGATCCGTTCTTTGGTCAATTGCGCATTGCGCGATGTGGGCTTGCCGGCATCAGGCGATTTCTTGGCGGGCATGGCGGTATCTACAAGTATTGGGGATGAATCTCAATAAGGATTCTAGCTTCCCAGGCATTTGCAAGGTACTGGGATATTAAGGGAAAACCTCTATCAAACCGCTATTGACAGTATTTCCCCAGCTTTTTACCATGCCTTTAATTGTGCTAACCAGTTAGTTAGTTAATAGCAAAATGGCAGGCCGCTGGAACGCCCCGGCAGCTGTAGCGGCGCCAGCCTTCTGGCGCATGGACTCCTGGCTTCGGAGAAACAATGGATACGGTTCTGGCATCAAACCCCGGCGTGCGCGTCGGGTGCGACATCGGCGGCACGTTCACCGATATCGTCCTGGCTACGCCCGACGGGCGGATATTCGTCAACAAGACGTCGAGCACGCCGGACAATCTGGGCCAGGCCATCGTGCAAGGCCTGGCTGCACTGATCGAGCAGGCCGGGGTGCTACCCGGCGATATCACCGAGATCGTGCACGGCACGACCACGGCGTCCAATACGATCTTGCAAAAGGTCGGGGCGAAAACCGGGGTGCTAGCCACGGAAGGCTTTCGCGACGTGCTGGAAATCGGCCGGATCCGTACCCCCACCATGTTCGACCTGGCCTGGCGCAAGCCTGAGCCTCTGGTGCCGCGCCGCTACCGGCGTGGCATCCACGAACGCATGGATGCGCATGGCGAGGTCGTCACGGCGCTGGACGAACAAGAAATTCGCGCAGTAGTCGCCGAACTGGTGGCCGAAGGCGTGGAATCCATCGCCATCTGCTTCTTGAACAGCTATATCAACCCGGCTCACGAAATCGCTGCCAAGCGGCTGATCGAGGCCGAGTTTCCACAGGTGCTGGTCAGCGCCTCGTGCGATGTGCTGCCCGAAATCAAGGAATATGAGCGAACCAGCACCACAGTCGTGAATGCGTACATTCTGCCGGCCATGCGCACGTATCTGGCCCGCCTGAAAAACGACCTGGCAGCCATGGGCGTCAAGGCCTCGCTGCAAGTCATGGCATCCAACGGCGGCATGATGGGCGTGGCATCGGCGTCAGAAAAACCGGTATTTGCCGTAGCCTCGGGTCCGGCGGGCGGCGTAGCGGGCGCGGCGCTGATCGGTGCGCTGGGCAATGAACACGAGCTGATCGTGTTCGACATGGGCGGCACCACAGCCAAGGCTTCCATCGTGACCGACGGCGCGCCCTCGCTGACTACTGAATACGAGTTTCGCGACGGCATCAGCGCGCCCAGCCGCTTCGTCAAGGGCGGGGGCTACGTGCTGAAGGTCCCCGCTATCGACATTGCCGAAGTGGGCGCTGGCGGAGGCTCCATCGCCAGCATCGATTCGGGCGGCCTGCTGTGCGTCGGCCCCGAATCCGCCGGCGCCTATCCCGGCCCTGCCTGCTATGGCAACGGCAATGAGCGGCCCACCGTCACCGACGCCAACATGGTGCTCGGCTACCTGAACCCAAGGGCCCTGGCCGGCGGCAGCCTGAAAGTACGTCCCCAGTTGTCCGAGGCGGCGGTCCTGAAGCATGTAGGCGAGCCGCTGGGTCTGGATGCGACTCGCGCCGCGCACGGCATGCGCCGCGTGGCCAACGTCAATATGGCACGTGCGATCCGCGCAGTGACGATCGAACGTGGCCGCGATCCGCGCGACATGACCATGATCGCCTTTGGCGGCGGGGGCCCCTTGCACGCCGTAGACGTGGCGCGGCTATTGGGCGTGCGGCGCGTCATCGCCCCCATCATGGCAGGCGTGTTCTGCTCGGCCGGCATGCTGTCCGCCGACGCTGAACACAACTTTGTCAAAGCCATCCTGCGGCCCCTGGAACAATGCGATGCCACGGTACAGGCCGCTGTCGAGCAACTGCGGGCCCAGGGGCTGGATGTACTGCAATCCGAAGGCTATCCTGCCGATAGCGTGGACATCACCGCCATGGCCGACCTGCGCTACCTGGGCCAGAGTTCGGAACTGACTGTGCCCGTTACCGGAGCCTTCGGCGAAGCCGGCACCCTGGAAGCACTGGGCCGCGACTTCAACGCATTGTACGAGCGCACATTCGGCTATAGCAGCGATGAAACCCTGGAACTGGTCAATGTGCGCGTATTTGCATACGGACGCAGCACCCAGCGCCTGAACTTCCGTACCAGCGGCGTCGATAGCAGCGCGTTGCATGGCGAAACGGGCGAACGCCTGGTCAGCTTCGATCCGGAAGGCCAGCCCTGCCTGACTAAACTGCTGCCGCGCTCGGCCATGACCACCCAAGCCGTGGACGGCCCATTGATCATCGAGTCGTACGACACCACCATCGTGGTTCCTCCCAATACGCGCGCATGGGCGGACCCGATCGGCAACATCGTCATCGAACTTCTTCCGGAGGCCGCATGAACACTATCGCCCTGGCTGCCGAGCCAGCCAGCACCATCGACCCGGTGACCTTCGCCGTGGTGAAGAATGCCATGGACGCAATTGTCGACGAGGTCGCCTACACCGTCCTGCGTACCGCGCGATCCGAGATCGTCAAGGATGTGATGGATTATTCGGCGGCCATCTGCGACCGCCACGGCCGCATGGTGGCACAGGCCAAGACCATCGCGCTGCACCTGGGCGCCATTCCCGAGGCAATGGAAGCGGTGCGCCAACGCTACGGCGACGCGCTGAAACCAGGCGACGCGGTCATCCTGAACGACCCCTATGAAGGGGGCATGCACCTGCCCGACATCTTCATGTTCGTGCCCTTTTTCTACCAGGGCGAGATCGAAGGCTATTGCGTGGTGATCTGCCACCACACGGACGTGGGCGGCCGGGTGCCCGGTTCCAATGCCAGCGATTCCACCGAGATATACCAGGAAGGCATCCGGATTCCGGTGGTGAAACTTTACGAGGAAGGCCGCATCAACGATATAGTTGAACGCATCGTGGCCCGCAACGTGCGCGTGCCCGACCGCGTACTTGGCGACCTGCGCGCCCAGTACGCCGCCGCCAAAGTCGGCGTGCGCGAACTGACCGCGCTCTTCGACCGCTACGGCCGCGAGCACACGCGCGCCTACTTCGCCGAACTGCTGGATTACGCCGAGCGCCTGACCCGTGAAGAAATCCGCCGCTGGCCCAAGGGCACCTTCAAGTTCCTGGACTATATCGACGACGACGGCATCTCGCCCGATCCCATCCCGATCAATGTGGCGCTGACCGTGCACGAGGACCATGTCAGCGTGGACTACAGCGGTTCGTCGCCCCAGGTGCGCGCCGCCATCAACTCGACGCTGTCCTACACCAAGTCGTGCACTTACCTGAGCGT